>JAUSMU010000211.1 GCA_030645995.1 Gammaproteobacteria bacterium
TTAAAGCAGAATAACTCAGGGACTTCGTTCCTGCGGTTTTCAATTTCCGGCCATGCTCATGGCTGGTCACTTTCTGGAGTTGTATATGAAGAAAATGTTTTCGAAGATTCTTGTAGCGACAGCGGCCATTGCCATGTCCTCTCTGCTCATCGCCCAGACGGCAGAAAAAACAGCATCACCCGAGGGTGCAAAGCTGTACATCGTGTCACCACAAAATGGTGCGACGGTTACACAGACATTCAACGTAGTGTTTGGGTTGCAGGGCATGGGCGTTGCTCCTGCCGGCGTGCAGACTAACAATACAGGGCACCATCACCTGCTGGTAGACGGTGCAGCTCTGCCGGATATGAATGCGCCGCTGGGCACGGCTGTGACCCATTTCGGTGGCGGTCAGACTCAGACTACCCTGACATTGACTCCCGGTCAGCACACGCTGCAGCTGATCCTCGGCGACCATCTGCACACCCCGCACAATCCTCCTGTTGTCTCTGAAAAAGTCACTATTACCGTGCAATAAGGTATGGCCGTCGTCAGGCTCAGTGTTCTCGATCAGTCGCCCATTCGCAGCGGCGGTACCGCCGCTCAGGCGCTGGCCGAGAGCATTGAGCTTGCACGTCATGTCGAGCAGCTGGGCTATTCGCGGTTCTGGGTGGAGGAGCATCACGGTTCAGACAGTTTTGCTGGCTGTTCTCCCGAAGTGTTGCTCGCTCGCATCGCTGCGGAGACAAGGAATATTCGTGTGGGATCCGGGGGAGTCATGCTCATGCATTACAGCCCCTACAAGGTTGCGGAAAATTTCCTGCTGCTGCAGACGCTCTACCCGGGGCGAATTGATCTTGGTGTAGGCCGGGCGCCTGGCAGCGACGGGCTAACGGCACAGGCACTCGCCTATGGCTCGCCGATCGGCGTGGATTACTTCCTCAACAAGCTGCAGGACCTGCGCGCCCAGTGAGGCCGAAGCTGACGAGTTGGTGGTCATCAGCAACTGCCATGATTTTGCCGTGCGCAAGCGTTCCTATTCCCTGCTGGCGCAGGCTTTCGATCTTGTGCCGAGGCAGTGACTCAAGTCATCAGCTGGAGCGGTTGAGAGCCAGATTGGCCATATCTTCCAGAGCCGACCGATAGACGCTCGGTTCTATACGAAGCAGCAGGGCGCGTGCCTTGTCGACTTCATCCTGGGCCAGCTGGCGCGTGTATTCCAGCCCGCCGGATTTGCGCACGATGGCAATCACACTTTCCAGATGATCCAGTGTTCCGTTGGTGATACTGGTGCGCAGCATTTCTGCATCCTCCGCCGACGCGGTGCGCATGGCATGGATCAATGGCAGTGTCGGTTTGCCCTCGGCTAGATCGTCGCCGACGTTTTTACCCATGGTGACAGCGTCGCCATCGTAATCGAGCACGTCATCGATCAGCTGGAATGCCATGCCGATATGCATGCCGAAGTCTCGCAAAATCTGCCGTTGTTCATTGGTGGCGCCAGCGATAATGGCTCCGCACTCTGCGGCCGCCTGGAACAGGATGGCGGTCTTGTCGCGGATGACATTCATGTAGCTCGCCTGGGTAGCGGCGCTGTTGTGCTTATTGATCAGTTGCAGTACTTCACCTTCGGCAATCCTGTTGGTGGTGTCGGCGACAATGCGCATGATTTCCATGCTGTCTATTTTCACCAGGATCTGGAAAGCCCGCGAGTAAATGAAGTCGCCCACCAGAACGCTGGATGGATTGCTCCACTGCTGATTGGCGGTTGGACGCCCGCGGCGCATGGCCGACATGTCGACGACATCATCGTGCAGCAGGGTGGCGGTG
>JAUSMU010000215.1 GCA_030645995.1 Gammaproteobacteria bacterium
TACGGCGGCACCTCGCAAGGCGCGGTCGACGTTGGCAACTACACGATCATGCCGTCTGGACAAAGCTCGACGAACTATACGATCTCGTATGTCAGTGGCAACCTTGGCATATCGGCTGCGCCGCTGGAGATCATCGCCGACAGCACCAGCAAGTCATTTGGCACGTTGCATACGTTCACCGGCAACGAGTTCATCAGCACTGGTCTGAGGGGCGTGGAAACTATCGGCAGTGTGACATTGACGAGCCCGGGCAGCACCGCGACCGCGACCGTCGCGGGGTCCCCCTACGCGATCGTGGCGAGTGCCGCCACCGGCGGCAGCTTCATCCCAACCAACTACGCGATCAGCTACACCAACGGAACGCTCACCGTGACCCCGGCCGGACTGCTGGGCATCGTCGCCAACCCGGCTTCCAAGGTTTACGACGGGCTGGCCTGGAAGGGCGGCAACGGCGTCAGCTACAGCGGCTTCCAGGGCTCCGACACGGCGGCCACCCTGAGTGGCACGCTGACCTACGGCGGCAGCTCACAGGGCGCGATCGATGTCGGCAACTACACGATCATCCCCGCCGGGCAGAGTTCCCCGAACTACACGATCACGTACGTCAACAGCATTCTCGGCATTACCCCCGCCCCCCTGGCAATTCTGGCAAACAGCAGCAGCAAGGTCTATGGCAGCGCACTGGGCTTCACGGGAACCGAGTTCACCAGCACCGGCCTGCAGGGCGCAGAGACCATCGGTGCTGTCAGCCTGAGCAGCGCCGGTGCGGCAGCCGCTGCCAGCGTCGCCGGGGGGCCGTACACCATCGTGCCGGGCGCGGCGGGCGGTGGCAGTTTCAAGCCGACCAACTACACGATCAGTTATGTCGACGGCAGCCTCAACGTGACACCGGCACCCCTGATGGTGCTTGCCGATTCCCAGAGCAAGACTTTCGGAACGCCTGATCCACAGTTGTCGTTTCGGGTTACCGGCCTGCTCAACAACCCCGCGCTCGGTATCACCGACACTGCGGAGAGCGTTTTGACTGGTGCGCTGGCGCGGCGCGCCGGTGAAACGGTCAGCGGCGGCCCCTATGCGATCAACAGCGGCACGCTGACAGCCAACAGTAACTACACGATGGGCTTTACGCCGGCCACGCTCGGCATTACCGGCATCACCGTCGTCGTGGCTGAGGAGCTCGCGGAAGTCAACGCGGTCCCGGTCATTTTCGCCGGGGTGATTCACAACGTGTTCTATTACCGCCCGGGCAACTTCTGGCATATCTCGCTGAACAGCAACGACGCCGACCAGGGATTCGATGTGATGCGCGGCACTGGCACAGCAGAAACCCGTCTGCGCAGAAGCCTGAACCGTTGCGACTCTGTCTCCGGCAGTGGCTTTTGCGAAACCTGGACCTTCCCGCAACAACAGGATAACGACGAATGATGGACGTTTGGCAGGGGTTCAATAAGTTTCCACGGCACGGCCTCGGGCTGGCGCTGATGTTGCTGGCGGCGGTGCCGAGCCTCGCGCAGCCTCTGGCTCCGGCAGAGCGCTTCGCTATCGAGCGTTTCGTGATCGAGGGTGGTTCCCGCTTCGACGACGCCGCTATTGAGACACTGCTGCAACCTTACACCGGCCCGCAGCAGGAATACGCAGACCTGCAGCGGGCTACCGAAGCGCTGCGGCAGCATTATGCGAGTGCGGGTTACAGTGTCGTGTGGGTACTGATCCCCGAACAGGATCTGGAGCTGGGGGTGGTCACGCTGCGCGTCATCGAGGGACAGATCGGTTCCATCACCATCGAAGGCAACCGCTATTTTGACAACGCCAACATCCTCCGTAGTCTGCCCTCACTGATCTCCGGGACATCACCCAGAGCCAGCGCGATATCGGCAAATGTGCAGCTTGCCAACGAGAGTCCGGCGAAGCAGGTGGACGTGGTGCTGCGCCAGGGGGAGCAGGAGGGCATCGTGAACGTTGCAGTGGAGGTCATCGACGAACGTCCTCTGAAGGGATTCCTGACAGTCGACAATACTGGCAATCAGCAGACGGGCGACTACCGTCTGGGCCTCGGCATCCAGCATGCGAACCTGTTCAATCGCGACCATGTCGGCACCTTCAACTACGTGACGTCGCCCGGGAAACAGAGCCAGGTCAGCCTGATAAGTGCGAGTTACAGGATGCCGCTGTATTCTCGGGACGATTCCATGGACGTCATCGTCGCCTACTCGGACGTCGACGCCGGCACCACGCAAACGGTCGCGGGCCCGCTATCATTCTCGGGCAAAGGTTCGGTGTATGGTCTGCGCTACAACCAGTTGTTACAGCGGCACGGAGAATATTCCCATCAGCTCGTTTACGGCTTCGACTATCGTGCCTATAAGAACACCTGCTCGCTCGGCGACTTCGGCGAAGACGGCTGCGGACCGGTAGCGGTCGACGTGACCGTCACGCCACTGAGCATTTCCTACAGCGGCAACTGGGCGCGGCCCGGACGGATCTCCGAATTCTATGTGACTGGATCACAGAACCTGCCCGGAGCGGCGCATGGCGATGAGAGTGATTTCAACGCCGCACGCCCGGCACCCGAGGGCAATGGTGGCGCCTCTGCCGATTACAGAATTCTTCGAGCGGGAGCCAGCATCGTGCAGGGGATTGGCAGCAACTGGCAATTGCGGGCGGCGGTCAGTGGTCAGTACACGCCTGCTGCGCTGATCACCGGTGAACAGTTTGGCAGTGCTGGCGCGACTGCCGTGCGCGGCTTTCTGGAACGCGAAATTGCCCGCGACATCGGCTACTCCTCGAACCTCGAATTCCACTCGCCGAATCTTGTCGGCACGCTGATTCCCGGCGACGGCAACTTCCGCGCGCTGGTCTTTTATGACATGGCCAGAACGGGAAACCAACCCCTTCCAGGCGAAGACCGCCAGCGCTCGTCCATTGCCAGTGCCGGCGTTGGTTTCCGCTGGAACATCGCGAGGAACCTCAACATCCGTTTCGATATGGGTCGGGTCATCGACGCCGGTGGCAGCCAGCGGGCCGGGGACTATCACGGCCATCTTTCGCTGTATATGGGGATATAGCAGAGTCGCGGCGCGAACGCGCTTACTGCCAGGCCGAGAGATTGCCCTGCATTTGTTCGCCCAGACCTTCCGCCTCCAGTACATCGGGTATGGGACTGAGGCCCAGTCGATGGAACGCCGATACGCCGTGCCACTCTTCCACAGGCAGGAATGACTGACTCCGCCCGTAACAACCCTCTTGACACTGCAGCTTGGCGACGATGACGACGTCTACATAGTCGGCATGCGCCACGACGCGCCGCACATTGGCATGTTCCACGGGGACGGGCAGCAGATCCTCCGGAAAATTCCAGGCCGCCAGAATGCGCTCGCCCAGCAGTGGGTGCGCGGTCGCGATCAGCTGATCAAGTTGCGCGCCATCATCTGCACCGAGAAACAGACTGTGTTCTTCGGCGTAGGCCAATACGGGCAGCACACCGATCGCATGCACCAGAGCGGCCAGCGTCGCCTGATCCGGCTTCAAGGAGGTGTAGTGCTTGGCAAGCACGGTGGCAATGGCGGCCACCTCGGTGCTGTGTTGCCAGGCCTGCCGCATACGTTCATCGATGATTTCGCTGGTGGCCTGAAACAATTGCTGCATGGCAAGACCCGTGGCCAGATTGCAGCTATAGGAAATGCCCAGGCGGCTGATGGCGCCGGACAACGTGTCGATCCGCTGAAAGCTGCGCATCAACGGGCTGTTGGCGATACGAATCAGCCAGGCGGAAATAGCCGGGTCGGTGCCGAGCAGTTCTGTCAGGTCGCGGGACGTGACGTTGGGGTCGTTGGCCGCCTCGCGAATGCGCAGGGCAACTTCCGGCAGCGTGGGGAGCATCAACTCATCACTGTCGACCAACTCCAGCAGGTGCCGGGTTATCTCCAGATGTGTGTGGCTCATATTGATGCTTTCCCGATATGTTTTCGATTATTTCTGAAAACATTATCGGCCGCGAGTGGCGCGGCATTAGGAATAAAAAAAGCAGAGCAAAGCCGCATTGCGGCCCTGCCCTGCCCTACCCTGCTAATCAGCGTGCGGGAGTCGCAATGATGACTTCCACGCGACGGTTCTGCTGTCGATCAATCGCGGTGTTGTTGCCCGTGATGGGCGAACCTTCACCCTTGCCTGATGCTTCCAGACGCGAGCGATCAACCCCGTGATTGGTCAGGTAAGAGCGCACAGATTCAGCGCGCCGCTCTGACAGATTGAGGTTGTAACTCTCGTCGCCGGTGCTGTCAGTGTGTCCCTCGATTGACACGGTTCTGTCTTCATAGCGATTGAGAAACGCTGCGAGTTTGTCGAGATGTTCGAGTGAGCCAGAACGCAGATCCGATTTGTCGGTTTCAAACAGCACATCGCCGAGTGTCACTACCAGTCCACGATCGGTCATCTGCGCATTCAAATCATTGATCTGACGTTGCAGCTCTTCGTTCTCTGCGCGGGCAGCGTCGGTATCCTGACGCGCGCGGTCAGCCTGATTCTGAGCGACACTGGTCGCGCTGCGTGCGGCACTGGCATCGTTGCGAGCCGTGGCCGCCTGATCACGCGCGACAGCGGTCTGGCCCTGAGCAGTGTCAGCCGCGCGCCGCGAGGCATTGGCATCGTTGCGTGCCATGGCGGCCTGATCGCGTGCAACATCAGTCGCATTGCGCGCAGCGTTGGCATCTGAACGTGCAGCCTGCGCCTGATTGCGGGAGTTGGTGGCATCGTTGCGCGCACGGTCGGCTTCGCGGGTGCGGGCATCCAGGCGCATCGCCTCGGTGCGCGAACTCAAGTCCTCACGTTGATCTTCCAAAAGACGGCTTTGTGCCCAGGCGTGCGCGATCTCCACCTTCTGATCGGCAATCAGCACCAGATGGCGCGCCTGTGTATTACTTTCCTGCGGACGCTCAGCGGCTTTCACCGCGACCTCGGCCGCCTGAATCTCGATCGGCGCACGGCTGGCCAATTCGGAATTGGTGCGCAGCGACGTCAGTTTCGAACGCACCTCTGCAGAACCTTCCGGCGCTTGCGGCGCACTCGCGCACGCTGCCAGCAACAGCGAAGCGGCCGCCAGAGTAATGAGTTTCCTGGCACCTAATGATTTGCTGCTCGCAATGTGCATTGTCATCATGAATTTGTTCATTGTCTGGCTCCTGAATTGCGCAGTATTTCTTGTTGGAGTGCATCGATACTCTGTTGCATCTCCTCGTTGACTGCCTGAGTCTTCAGCAGCGCAGTTCTGGCCGACGCAAGTTCTGCGCTCACGCGGGCCTCATCCGCCAGGCGTTCGGCCTGCTCCATGTCTTCGGCCTGCACTGCCGTGCGGGCAGCGCTGAGTTTATCGTGTGCCTGTTTCAGATCCTGGGGAGCGAAGTCTGCTACCCGATCCTGTTCTGCACTGCTGATGGCAAGTTCCGCCGCCTGCAATTGCTGGGTTGGCGGCACGGGTGCGCTGGCACACGCTGCCAACGCGAGGACAATGGAACTGCCGATAAGCAGGCGTAACGCTCGGCCGCGAATGTTGATTTTTTTTCCTGATCTGATCATGAGACTCTTCCTCCGGTAACGCACAGACACAGAATGGCATCTGACAGTGCGGCGGAGATCGCCGCGAGTGCATGAAGCAGATTGTGCCGCGAATCAGCGCAGCAGACTGTTCGTCAACGCACCGAATGCCTGCGTAACTAATTCAGCAATTGGGAAAATAAAGTGGATATTCCGTAACCACTACTGTTTAATAGCAAACATATAGATACAACTTTCACTCGGTGCGCAGTCACACACTTTCCCTGACTGAGACAACCCGTCTCCTGCGCACGAGAAACAACACCAGCACTACGTTAAGCCGTACTTCAAGCTCAAAAAGCACAGCACCTCTTTCAGCTCTACCAGCACGACGAATCCTGGCGGAAATTTCTACCAGCGCGATGTCTCGTCCGAGGAAAACCCGCATGATGATGAAGGCCGTCGACATTCTTAACGCCAGCATCCTGATCGTCGACGATCAGGAGTCCAATGTGACACTGCTGGAACTCCTGCTGGCCGACGCAGGCTACACATGCGTGAGTTCAACGATGAATTCACAGGAAGTGTGTGCGTTGCACCGCAAGCACCATTACGACCTGATACTGCTCGATCTGCAGCTGCCAGTGATGGATGGCTTCCAGCTAATGGAGGCTCTCAAGACCAATGTCGATGACCCCTATCTGCCGGTCATCGTGCTCACCGCACAGCCGGGCCACAAGCTGCGGGCGCTGCAGGCCGGCGCGAAGGATTTCATCAGCAAGCCCTTTGACCTGATCGAGGTCAAGACCCGCATTCATAACGTCCTCGAAGTACGATTGCTCTACAAGAGACTTGTCGCCAGCAACCTGGAATTGGAACTAAAGGTTAAGGAACGTACGGCGGAACTTCGTGAGAGCGAGGCACGCTTCCGCAGCCTGACCGAGCTGGCCACAGATTGGTACTGGGAGCAGGACGATTCAGGCAGATTCACCAAGGTTTCCGGCCCCGCGCTGGAAATGCTCGGCATCCAGGTCGAGTCGCTTGCCGACAACGATGCCATCCCGGCTAATTGTCAAGAGACCGAAAGTCACGAGATCAATGGCTGGAACAAGGAGGAGCGCGCTGCGTTACAAGCGAAAATCGCCGCGCGCCAACCCTTCCTGGATACCTTGCTGAGCCGCGTCAACAGCGATGGTTCTCAGCAAACCTTCCGCGTCAGCGGGCAGCCCATGTTCAATCAGAAGTCATGCTTCATTGGCTATCGAGGCATAGGTGCAGAAGTACTGGAGATAACAAGATGAGCGCTCAAATGGATACCCGAGAGAAGTCTTTACAACGTCACAGTCCGAATCAAAACCATCTGCTGGCTGCACTACCCAACGAAGACTTCGCGCGGCTGTTGCCGCTGCTGGAGCTTGCGGCGATGCCGCTCGGTGAAATGCTCTACGAGCCTGGTCAGCAGATGCGTCACGCCTACTTTCCCACCACCACTATCGTGTCGCTGCACTATGTCACGGAGTCTGGTGCCTCGGCCGAGACTGCTGGCGTCGGCAATGAGGGAGTGGTCGGTGTGGCACTTTTCATGGGAGGCGACACCACTTCCAGTTCGGCGGTGGTGCATACCGCCGGGCATGCCTACCGTCTGGACGGACGCCTGCTCAAACAGGAATTCAATCGCGGTGGATTCATACATGGCCTGCTGCTGCGTTATACCCAGGCACTGATGACTCAGATGAGCCAATCCGCAGCCTGCAATCGCCACCATTCCGTCGAGCAACGTCTGTGTCGCTGGTTGCTGCTGACGCTGGACCGCTGTCAGTCCAACGATCTGGTGATGACCCAGGAACTCGTGGCGAGCATGCTCGGCGTCCGGCGCGAGGGCATTACCGAGGCCGCCGGAAATCTGCAGCGCGCGGGCTTTATCAGTTCTCGGCGCGGCCACATTGCAGTGCTCAACCGTGGCGGGCTCGAAGCGGCCAGCTGTGAGTGCTACGAAGTGGTCAAGAAAGAGATCCGGCGCCTGCTGGCGGATGTTCAGTACCGACAGGACGATATTGTTGCCATCACCCGGCAGCAATCCAGGCAGTACTAAAGCGAGTACTAAGGGAGTAGTGCCACCGTGCACAACCAAAGGAACAGCTCAAGCGACAGCCTGGCCGTGACCACAGAAGTGCATCGACAGGACGTACTGCTGAAAACCGGCGCGCTGCAGAATGCCATTCTCAACAGCGCCAATTTTTCGAGCATCGCCACCGACGAAAAGGGGTTGATCCAGATTTTCAACATCGGCGCAGAGCGCATGCTGGGTTATGCCGCCGCCGATGTCATGAACAAGATCACCCCATCAGAGCTTTCCGATCCGCAGGAAATCCTCGCCCGGGCCACAGCCCTGAGCATCGAACTAGGCACCACCATCAAACCCGGTTTCGAAGCACTGGTGTTCAAGGCCTCGCGCGGCATCGAGGATATTTATGAACTGACGTATATCCGCAAGGATCAGACGCGCCTGCCAGCCATCGTGTCCGTGACCGCGTTGCGCGACGCTCACAACGGCATCATCGGTTATCTCCTGATTGGCACCGACAACACGGCGCGCAAACAGATCGAGGCCGAACGCAAGCAGGTTGAGTCCGAGCTGCAAATGGCGATGGCCGCCGCCGAGCGCGCCAACCTGGCGAAGTCCGATTTTCTGTCCAGCATGAGTCATGAACTGCGCACACCATTGAGCGCAATTCTGGGCTTTGCGCAGTTGATGGAAACCAGCTCCCCTGCCCCCACGCCACTGCAGCAGCGCAGCATCAATCAGATACTGAAAGCAGGCTGGTATCTGCTCGACTTGATCAATGAGATTCTCGATCTGGCACTGGTGGAGTCGGGCAAGCTCTCGCTGTCACTCGAACCAATGGCACTGGGCAGCATATTCCAGGAATGTCAGGCGATGATCGAACCGCAGGCTCAGAAACGCGGCATCAGCATCTCGTTTCCTCGCTTCGAGACCCCCTGCTACATTCATGCCGATCGCACGCGCATGAAGCAGATTCTCATCAACCTGCTCTCCAACGCGCTCAAGTACAACCGCGTCAACGGGGCCGTCACTGTGACTTGCAGCATCACCTCTCCGGAGCGCATCCGCATCTGCGTCGAGGACACGGGGGAAGGGCTGTCGCCTGAGAAAATTCAGCACCTGTTCCAGCCCTTCAATCGTCTTGGCCAAGAGCTTACGGGGATGGAGGGCACCGGCATCGGCCTGGTTATGACCAAGCGCCTGATCGAGCTGATGGACGGCGTGATCGGCGTGGAAAGTGTCGAAGGCATTGGCAGCGTGTTCTGGGTTGAAGTCAACCTGAGCGAGGCGCCACAGTTGGCCATCGGCACTTCGACCACGACGGCGCAGATACCGGATCGAGTCAACATGCAACAGCACACGCTGCTCTATGTCGAAGACAATCCAGCCAACCTGATGTTGGTTGAGGATCTCATTGCGCGGCGCCCGGACATTCGCCTGCTCAGTGCCCAGGATGGAATTACGGGCATCGAAATGGCGATCAATTTCCTGCCGGATGTGATTCTCATGGACATCAACCTCCCCGGCATTAATGGCATTCGGGTACTGGAGATTCTGTCGGCCGACCCACGCACCGCCAACATCCCCGTGGTCGCGCTCAGCGCCAATGCCATGCCGCGCGATATCGAGAAAGGGCTGGGCGCGGGCTTCTTCCGCTACCTCACGAAACCAATCCGGATCAACGAGTTCATGGACGCGCTGGATACGGCGATGGAAGTGGCGACAGGAGGCAGCGAGGCGAAGTAGCGCAAAGGAGTAGAAATGAAAAAAGGAGGCCGAGGCCTCCTTTTTTATTGCAGAACAGACGTTACTTGACCAGCAAAGTACTAGCGTGGCCTTGTACCCGTCACTTCCACCTCCACCCGACGATCCGGGGCGAGACACGCGATCAACTGCGCTCTGGCGAGCTCACTGCTGCACTGCGCCGCCGTGGTCACCGGCTCGGTACCATTGACACCGCGAGTACTGACTTTGGACGCAGCAATTCCTGCCGTCCTCACCAGATAGTCTTTGACTGCTACTGCCCGTTCGTTCGACAGCCGCAGGTTGTAGGCTGGCGAACCAATGCGGTCCGTGTGGCCTGTCACCAGGATGGTGTCGAAATCGACACCGCGCAGATCCGCCGCCATCTTGTCCAACTCCGCCCTGCCCGCTGGTTTCACGACCGAACTGTCAAAATCAAACAGCGAGTCTGCAGAGAAGGTGACGCGTACCGGTGCTGGCACGGGAGCTGGTGCTGGTGCTGGTGCTGGCGCTGGAGCCGGAGCTGCTGGCCTTGGAGCCGGAGCTGCTGCCACGGGAGCCCGTACCGGCGCAGCCGCCGGGGCGGCCTTCTGACCAAAGTGGTAAACCACTCCGACCGAGAACAGATCGATGTCACCCCTGTTGCGGAGGGTATCGTCCACATGATAGCGCTCTGCTTCGAGACGCAGTGCCAGCTTTTCGGTCAGGTCATATTGCAGACCGCCGCCAAACTTGTAGCTTGTATTACGTTCGCGAGGGCGGGTCGGCTCGATGCGGATCGGGCCGAAGCCCCAGAAGCGCGCCTGACTGTCCGTGTAGATCGCACCCACCCGGCCGAAGGCTGCAAGCTTCTCGCCCAGTGGCAGAATGCCCACCAGATCGAGATTCAAGCCGCGCATCTTGACGTCGCCACGCATGTTGGCGTTGGGATTCATGTCGGCGTTGAAGCCGAATTTACCCAGTTTAAAATAGCCGCCTTCGAGTGCGAAGTTCTGGTTGAACTGATATCCACCAAAGACTTTGCGCGCGGCATCTTTTTCGTTCTCGTCGAGGATCACATTGCTGAAACCTTTACTGACCAGACTGCGAACGATTCTCTCATCGTCGACATCCGCAAAGGAGGCACCAAGGTTGATGCCCGCGTACAAGCCATCATCGGCCGCCGAAGCGAGTTGACTGCTGACCAGAGCCAGTGCCAGCAGACTGAGTCTGAATGGCGCTCCTGACCCGCTCAGGCCCGATCGTTTTATTCCTGTATTCATGTCTTTCTCCAAATTTCGTAACGTAACTGTGGGGTTATTCGCCTGCCCTTATTGGGTTGGCACATTGACAGTCGTGCTGTCCAGAGCGATGGTGCCGGCCGTGATCGCGCCAGTCAGTATCCTGCCGTTGACCACAACTCCGGTCTGGGCTGTGGTATCCCGGCCCGCGATAACATTGCCATTGAAGATCGTGCCTACGCCGATTGTGGCGTCGGAAGTTGGAACCCAGAACACATTCTTCGCCTGCGCGCCATTGCTCAGCAAAACGCTGGCCGTAGTAGTTAGTGATGAGCCAATCTGGAACACCCATACTGCATTGGCATTGCCGCCGCCATTCAGTGTCAGCGGAGTCGACACCAGCATCGTGCTGCCGGATGTGTAGGTACCCGGAGCAATACCGGCCGGGCCGGGGAAGGACGCGCCCAGATCAGTGCCACCCAGCACTGTGACGCCAGCTGGTAAGGTCTTGAGGTTGTTGTAGGCGGTCAGAAGATCCGCTCTGGCCAGCGCGGAAGTAGCGTCTCTCACGTGAATCGTGCCGCTGACCTGGGGCGGTGGGATGCCCTGCGAGCTGCCTGGGTCAAGCGAGACGTCGCCATTGATCTGCGTGGCGCCAGTGCTGGTGATGGCCGATGTCGCCATGATCCCGAAACCAGCTGCGTTACCCAGTGCCACTGCGCCAGGAGCAAGTCCACCGCCCGTGCTGAAGCTCCAGATATCCTTGAGTACCATCAAGTTACCGGCCACATCACGCACGGTGTTGTTGACGGTGAACTGGTAGGTAGTCCCGGTGCTGAGGGCCGCGTTGGGGGTGAAGGTCGCAATCTTGGTGACCAGGTCGTAGGTCACCAGACCAGGGACATTCGTCACACCCTGAGCGAGAGTGAAATTGGCAGTGACCATGGTCAGCGGATCCATCGCTTCATTGAACGTGGCATTCACGGTGGTGTTGACCGGGACATTGGTTGCCGCGTTGGCAGGGAAGCGCAGTATTACCAACGGTGCCGTGGTATCAAGCGCGGCACTGGTTGTGAACGTCCAGACGTAAGGATTCACCATCAGGTTGCCGGCAATATCCTTCACCGTGTTGCTGATTGTTGCGCGACAAACCTGGTTGACAGGCAGCGGGCCGGTAGCATTGAACGTGGCGATGTTGCCGCTCACGGCGTAGCTGACAATGCCTGTCACAGGCGTGCCAACCGGACACGCTACCTGAAAGGCCAGCGGGCTGGTGATGCTCAGCGGATCCATCGGTTCACTGAATTTTGCGGTGACCATCGCATTGATGGAGACACCAGTTGCATTGTTCAGCGGATCAGTCAGCGTGACTGTCGGGGCCGTTGTATCGGGCGTCACACCCGTGCGGAAGTCCCAGGTGTAGGTCGCGAGCATGTTGTTACCGGCGATGTCTGCCACGTCATTGGTCACAGTGGCGCGACAGGTCGTGCTGGCTGGCAGTATGGAGGCTGGCGTGAATGTCGCCACGCTGCCATCGACGGCGTAACCGACAACACCAGTGACGGGCACGCCCAGCGGACAGGCGACAGAATAGTTCGCCGTCGTGATGGTCAGAGGATTCATCGGCTCACTGAAGCTGGCCGTGATCAACGAGTTGAGACGAACGGCAATGGCATCGCGGGCAGGCACGGTGGCGCTGACCGTCGGGGCGATCACATCAGCTGCCGGACCGGTCGTGAAATTCCACGAATAGTTGGTTCCCAGCGCCAGACCAGCAAGATCCTTCACGCCAGTGGTCACTGTCGCCAGGCAGATTGTGTTGGCGGGCAGTGAGGAATTCGGAGTGAAAGTGGCCACATTGCCGTTGACGGCGTAGCCCACTGTGCCGGAGACCGGCGCTGTCGCTGGGCATGCCACGGTGAAGTTGGCAGCGGTGATCGTCAACGGAGTCATCGGCTCACTGAAGGTTGCACTGACCAACGAATTCAACGGCACCAGCAAGGCGTTCGAGCGCGGTAACGTCGAAATCACTGTCGGCGGAGTGGTATCCGGCGCGGCACTGGTGGTGAAACTCCACACGAACGGAGCGCGCATCGCGTTACCTGCGACATCCTTGACGCCAGTCGTGATGGTGGCGCTGCATGTCGTACTGAAAGGCAGCGTGCGGGAAGGCGTGAACGTCAGCACGTTGCCTGTCACGGTGTAGTCCACGGTACCGGTAATGACGGTGCCGGCAGGACAGGACAGACT
>JAUSMU010000226.1 GCA_030645995.1 Gammaproteobacteria bacterium
GATCATGATGTCCGGCCCCAGCGTGATGCCGGGTTCGAATTCCCAGGGGCTGCCGTGGCGGTTCTCTTCCTTGTAGTCCTGACTCGGAGAGGGCTCGCCCAGGTGGCGCGCCGCGTCGCGATAGAGGTTGGGGCGATAGGAATGCTGCACCAAAGCCCGCGAGTCGCTTAGGCTGATGGGCTTTCCGAGCAGTGCGCTGCTCTGCTGCACCATCCAAGCGGCATGGGAGCGCCACGGGAAGCCCGCCTGATAGCGCCAGAACAGATGGAACTCGGGGATTTGCACGGTCAGCTCGTTCTTGGCGAAGCGGTAATCCCCCGTCAGTGAGGGCAGCAACAGTTTCACCGGCAGGTTCAGGTATTGCTTCTGGCTCATCAACTCGGCGATGCGCACGCGTTGTTCCGGCTGGGTCAGCAGGCGGCAGGCTTCCATGATGGCCAGGCGCAGGCGCAGGTGAGTGGCGGGGTAGTTGCCGTGCCAGTGTTCGGTGACGCCCAGCACCTTCTCCGGCGCGTTGTTCCAGATCTGGTAGCCGCTCGCGGCGACGGTGCCGATGCCTTGCTCGACCGCGACAGTGCTCCAGGGTTCGCCGACACAGAAGCCGTCGATGATGCCGCGCGCCAAACTGTCGCACATCTGCTCGGGAGGCAGCACCAGCAGGCGGATGTCACTGTCCGGATCGATATGCCCGGCCTGGAACCATTGACGCAGGAGGAAGGTGTGCATAGAGAAGGCATGCACCGTGGCGAAGGTCAGGCGACCGCGCTCGCGGACTTGCTGTTGCAGACGCTGAACGACTTGCAGCGCGTCGGGCACGCGCCCGGGGAATTGCAGCCCGAGGCTGTCCCACAGGCTGTTGGAGAGCGTGATGGCGTTGCCGTTCAACCCCAGCGACAGCCCGGTGAGGAGATTGCCCCGGATGCCACCGGCGCCCAAGGTGGTTGTCATCGGCAGAGGCGCCAGCAGCTGCGCCGCGTCCAGCTCACCCACCACCAGCTTGTCGCGCAGATTGGCCCAGGACACTTCTCTGTGCAGCGTGACATCCAGTCCGTACTGCTCATAGAGCCCCGCCTCCTTGGCCAGAATCAAGGGTGCAGCGTCGCTAAGCCGCATGTAACCGAGAGTCAGTTGGGTGATTTCAGCCGGGGGCAGGCGCGCTGGTACAGACATAAACTACTTCCTGATTTCGAGGGTGGAAAGGGTGGCGACAACGGTCTGCGCGATGTCACGCAGCCGCTGGTTGTTGTCCATCGCGAGGCGGGTCAGCAGTTGATGAGCCTCGTTCTCGCTGATGCGCTTCTGTAGCATCAGCAGCCCCTTGGCCTTCTCGATGACGGTGCGGTCTTCCAGCTGCGTGCGCGCACTGCTGAGTTCATCGCGCAGCCCCTGGAACGAGCGGAACTGAGCCATCGCCACGTCGATCACGGGCTTGACCTTGGCAGGGTTGATGCCCTCCATCAGATAGGTGCTGATGCCCGCCGCGACGGCCTGGCGAATGTAGTCCGGGTCATCCTGCTGGGCGAACATCACCATGGCCGTGGGGCTGTGGCGATTAACGATGGCGAGGCTCTCCAGCACATCCCGATCCGGGGATTGCAGATCGATCAACACCACGTCCGGGCGATGCTGCTCGATCTGATAAAGCAGGCCCGTGGCCGAAGAAATGATCGAAAGCACCTCAAAGCCGGCGGCCTTGAGGTGTTCTTCAACGAGCTGGGCGCGGCTGGCGTGATCGTCTACCAGCATGACCCGGATGGGGGTGTTCTGTGGAGCTGGTTTTTGTGGAGCAGTATTCAAGCGGAGCGTTCCTGTTTGTCAGCGGGGCCAACAGCGTTCCTGACAGCTACAGCAATTAGAATGCCAGATTCATGCTCAGCCATAGCTTGTCGGTGTCTACTGCGAAACGATCGCTGTCGTAGGTCGCATACTTGGCCTCGACGTTCACACGCGGGCTGACCGTATACGTGGCGATCATGTTCCACTCGCTGCCGAAATCCAGGCCGCCGCGATCTGCTTCATAGACGTGATAGCTGGCCGAGAGCGCGAGCTTTCCCGCCGGGGCACTGGCGGTCAGATAGGTATCTTCGATGCCGTTGGCCGGGGTATTCAGGAACATGTCGGCGAACCCCTGGTAGCGGTGCAGTGTCGCCAGTGGTGTGGAGAACCCGACCTTGCCGGAGTCGCTGCCCAGTAGCTCGTAGCCCAGCAACAATGTCATCTTCCCGACTTTGGTGCTGCCTTCCAGCAACAGGTAGTCGGCGTCATAGGAGAGGGGGTTGTCGGCGTAGTCGGACTGTTTCGCGACAGTGGCATTCAGCGTCAGCGCCTTGATCGCACCGGTGTAGGACACGCCGTAGCTCAGTGACGAGGCCGTGAGCCCGTTGTCGAAATCCAGTGCGTAGACGAAGCCGCTTAGCGTGCCCCAGCTCTCTTTGGTGCTGGCCAACAGCGCGTGAGAGTTGCTGTCGAAGTCAGAGACTTGCGCACTCGGAGTCGAGCCCTTGAACACGCGGTTGACGTTCCACAGGTAGTTGTAGTCCAGCGTGAACTTGCCAGCGACGTGGTTATAGCTCAGCGCGTCCATGGTCTGCTCGTTCTGGCGCCAGCCCACGCTGCCGATGAAGCGCTGCGCGCCGTGGTTGAGGCGCTGACGGCCAACGGTGAGGCTGCGACCCTCGGCGATGCCGTATTTCACAGACGCCTGGTTGAACTCGGTGCCCACCGGATCGGCGATCACGGAGTAGCGGCCCCGGTATTTGTCGAGTGCGAAGGAGTCATACTCATCCGCGCCGACGGTCATGATGTTGTCCGCCTCCAGCAGCACGCTGAACTTGTTCACCGTCGCGCTCTGGAAAGTCACCCGCGTGCGCAGGGTTGAAGCGGTCGCGTCCTTCAATGCATTGTCCTGTTCCACGTCCTCGAAGCGGTAGCGCATGGCGACGCGGGTGGTGCCCCCGGTGATCATGCTGGCGACGTTGTTGGTAAAACCCCCAGTCGCCGCCGGTGCCGCTGCGGGTGCAGGAGTCTGGGCGAAAGTGGGCACGCTGAAGGCGCAGGCGAGTGCGGCAGCGCCCAGCAGCGGGGTGGTCATGGAACGGGTTGTGGTCATGCGGTTATGACGGTTGGTGCTCATTCAGCGTGCTCCTTGAAGAACCAAGACAGGTAAAATTTTTCCCAAAAAAAAAGCCTGCATCCTATTGAGGGATGCAGGCATCGTTGCCCGATTTGAAAATGTCACTGGAGAGTTATACGCAATATACCTTTCAATAATCGGGCCAGTTTTTATAATTCAGCAAATACAATCAGTTACGATTTTATCGGACGATTTTGACCTAAACACTCTTGCTCAGTAATGCGGCGAAACTTTGCTTTATGCACATTAGCTGTGCACGGTGGTACTCATTCTGTGCATAGAGCGGGCTGGTGGGTGGGGTACCGGTGACACGCCCGTGAACCCATCCATGGGGGGCTCGATCGCGCCATCCATGGCGCTCAACGGTCACCGCCACCCCACCCACCAGCCCGCTCCCGATACGTCGTGCCATCCTGCAGGAACACCATCCCCTGTACCCATAGCGGTACAGGGTCCACTTTTCTGCAGTTTATAAAGTGTGATTTGCTCAATTCTTCGTCCTGGTCGTTTGACTCCATAGTCAGAGCTGTGCCGGGCCGGGTGGCAGTGGCTGGACCGTTGAGCGCCATGGATGGCGCGACCGAGCCCTATAGGGAAGTATTCACGGGCGTGTCCAGCCACAGCCACCCGGCCCGGCACAGCTCGGCCTACGAAGCACTAACACGCCAACCAAACGAGCTTTGAACTGGCGACACAGGGATGTCGTCGGAACTGAGGTTGACCCTGTCACGCGGCCGCACCGATAATTCGCGCCAACCGCAATTCTCATGTCACCCCAAAGGAAGAAGTTGATCATGGCCATCAAAACACCGCGTGCCGACAGACTCAGCAACCCACTACTCGGCGCCGCCGCCCTGTTTCTCGGCACCACCCTCTCGGTCTCCGCCAGTGCGCAGCCGGGGCGGAGCGAGAATGTGGTGATCGAGGAGATTGTCGTCACCGCACAACTGCGTGAACAGTCCATCAGCGACGTGCCGATGAGTCTCTCGGCCTTCGATGGTGACACCATGGAGCGCCTCGGCATTCAGCAGTTCGACGAACTCGCGGCCTTTGTGCCCGGGCTGGAAGTGCAGGAGCAAAGCCCGAACAACCCCAGCTTCGTCATTCGCGGCATTACTTCCGATAACGGCGCGGCCAATGTCGAGCCGCGCGTGTCCGTCTATCAGGACGGTGTGTCCATCGCCAAGTCGCGCGGCTCGCTGGTCGAACTGTTTGACATTGAGCGGGTGGAAGTCGCGAAAGGCCCGCAGAGTACGCTCTATGGACGCGCGGCGTTGATCGGCGCCATCAATGTGATTCAGGCCAAGGCCAGTCCGGAGTTTGATGCCAGCGTCAGCGCGGGGCTGGGCACCGACAATCTTCAGGTTGTCGAGGGACACATCAATGGCGCACTTATCGATGAAGACCTGAGTGGCCGTCTGGCGTTTCGGCACAAGAGCCGCGATGGCTACGTCGACAACGCTTTCGGCGGCGCTGCCTTCAATGGCGTCGACCTGTTCGCGGTGCGTGGCTCGCTGAATTTCCGCATGGTCGAGAATGCGACGGCGGACCTGATCGTGAATTATCAGAAGGACAGCCCCTCGGGCACGGCGTTCAAGTCCGGCAGCTTCGCGCCCAAAGGCGGAGATTTGCGGCCATGGTCGCCCGCTGCGCTGAGCAGCTTCGGCGGCTTCGAGGGTGAC
>JAUSMU010000229.1 GCA_030645995.1 Gammaproteobacteria bacterium
TGTAGAAATCCAAGAGGAGTCCCCGCATGAAAATGTTCACACGAATGCTGACGATCACCCTGCTGTCCCTGGCCCCAATGCTGGCCAGTGCCGATGACTTTCTGAAGACCATGAAGGACTTCGAGCTGGTCGATCATCTCGGCGCGACGCACAAACTGAGTGACTACGAAAGCAAGGAATACATCGTGATGTATGTGCATGGCTCCGGTTGCCCAATCGCACGCCTGTCGGTCCCGAGTTACCTGGCGGTGCGGGATGACTATGCCAGCAAGGGCATCGAATTCCTGATGATCAACGCGTCAATTCAAGACGACATTCCCCGCATCCAGAAGGAAGCGACCGAATTCAACATCAACTTCCCCATCCTCAAAGATGAGGACCAGTCCGTCGCACGCTCGCTGGGCGTAGAGCGCACTGCCGAAGTGTTCATCGTCGACCCGCGCACACGCGAGGTGCTGTTCCGCGGCCCGATTGACGACTCACTCGGTTACGAGGCTCAGCGTGCAACCGTCGACCACACCTATCTGCGCGATGCACTGGACACCGTACTCAAGGGTGAACACGTCAACATGGACGATATTCCCGACTCCAAAGGGTGTCTGGTGGGATTCTTCTTCAGCTGAGGATTTCACCTCGCCATGTTCTTCACGAAAGAGAACTCGCGTTACGAGTCTGACGAACTAGCCGAGCAGCTTGCGACGCTGCGGCGCGAGCTCGTGGAAAAGCTCTGGAAGAACATGGTGCTGATCGCGATGATCGGCGTGCCGATCTCTGTATCGCGAGCCCTTTACACTGGCTGGCTGCTACCCTACACGGTTCATGTGAGTGCGGGATTACTCGTACTTGTCGTGGCGTATTTCCGCAAGCGCCTCTCCTATCAATTGCTCTCTACCTTGTTTGTCGTCCTCCTGTGGGCCATTGGCGTGCCTGGCGTTGTCAGCTTCGGGCTGGCCGCGTCGAGCATCTGGTGGCTGGTGCTCAGCTGTTTCGTCGCCAGCATGCTCTATTCAGTGAGAGTCGGCGTGAGTATCGCGCTGGCCACGCTGGCAGTGCTCTGCGGCATTGGCTTCGGGTTCATCACCGGCAGGTTGACCACGAGCATTGATATGGTTGTGTATCAGACGCAGGTGTCGTCCTGGGCGACATTGTTGTTCGTGACCGGAGCCTTCGCATACTTTGCCCTGAGCGCCTTCGGTACGTTCAATCGCTCGGTGGTTGGCCTCACGGCGCGCATCAAGACTCAGCGCGACGAGATTGAAGTGCTCGCCATGTATGACGAGCTGACGGGCCTGCCCGCCCTGCGTCTGACCGAGGACAGGGTGCTGCGCGCGATCCAGAGCGCCAAGCCTTACTCACACAAAATGGCGCTGATGTTCATCGATCTCGATGGCTTCAAGTCGGTGAACGACAATCTGGGCCACGAGGCAGGTGACTTTGTGCTCAGAGAAGTAGCCGCAAGACTGACGCGGGAGATTCGTGCCGAGGACACTGCGGGGCGGATTGGCGGCGACGAATTCATGGTGGTGCTGACCAACCTCAGCGGGCTGGAGAAAATCGCCGAGAAGCGCGCGACCGAGGTGGCCAGCCGGATCATCGCCTCCATCTCCATCCCGATCATCTACCATGAGGTGCCTATCCGCATAGGCGCCAGCATCGGCATCAGCATTTTTCCGGATCACGCGCAGACGCCGAAGGAGCTGCGCAATCTGGCAGACCACGCGATGTACACGGCAAAAAAATCGGGCAAATACAACTATGCCTTCGCGCCGATGACGGGCGATGGCAGGCAGAAGTTGGAGCAGAGAAAAGGTTGAGGTGGCTCCCTATTCGCTGTCGCAGCAGTGGCGATAGCGAATATGGAGCAGAACTGCAGGCTCAATTCAGCGCTTACAGCGATTCAACAAATGCCGCAAGATTTGCGATATCGGCATCGGACAGCGCCGCTGCCACGGCGAACATCATGGCACTCTGCGGGCCACGTGCCACGTTGCTCTTGTAGGTGCTCAACGCGTCAGTCACAAACGCTGCATCGCGAGCATTCAGTTGTGGGCCGATACTGCCTTCACCCCCAGCACCGTGGCAGGCCGCACAGGTAACGAACAGAGCCTTGCCCAGATCGGCAGGGCTGGCGGCGCTGGCGGCTTCGAGCGCGGCACGGGCTTGCTCGACTATGGTGCCATTCTCTGCCAGATAAGCGGTGTAGCATTCGCCGACGCAGTTGTTGACCTGCGGACGATCCTGAATTTCCAGAGTTGATCTGGCGATAACGAAGATGACGACAGCGACTATGGCAACTAACGCGATATTGATTAAAGCTTTCATGTTACTCCTGTTGGTAAAACCTGATGGTTGGGGGCTCGTCGCAGGGCGGGTAGGAGCCGGTCACTAATTTTGGGCGCGCGATTATAGCCCAGGCAGGAGAGGATTCAGCAATTTGCAGAAAAAAAAGCCCGAATGCCGTCAGAATCAGGGCTTCATGTCACATCTATAGCATTCAGCGTATCTGCAGCACGACGGGGCAATGATCTGCGCCGTGCACATCGTTGAGTATCTCGACGCCCTCAATGCGATCCTGCAAGGCACGAGAAGTCAGAAAATAGTCGATGCGCCAGCCGACATTGCGCGCACGCGCACCGCCCCGCATGCTCCACCAGCTGTACTTGATGGTGTCCGGATACAGGTGTCGAAATGTATCGATATAGCCGGCGGCCAACAGCCTGTCCAAGCCGTCAATCTCTGCCTGGGTATACCCGGCACTCTTGTTGTAATTCGCTTCCGGCCGCGCGATGTCGATCGGACGATGCGCGACATTGAGATCGCCGCAGATAATCACTGGCTTGCGCTTTTCCAGCGTCAGAATGAAGTTCGTGAACTGGACATCCCAGCGCTGCCGGTACGACAGACGCTTGAGCCCATCACCGGAATTCGGTGTATACACCGTGACAATGAACCAGTCGTCATACTCTGCGGCGATAACGCGGCCCTCCTGATCGTGCTCCTCGTCGCCAATGCCATACTGCACCGACAGCGGCGTGGTTCTGCTGAATATCGCCGTGCCCGAGTAGCCCTTCTTCACAGCCGAACTGCTGTACAGGTGATAGCCCGCGAGCTCGGCGACGGCCTCGTGTACCTGATCATCCTGCGCTTTGGTTTCCTGCAGACACAACACATCCGGCTGCATCTGTTCGACGGAGTTCAGAAAATCTTTCTTCATGACGGCGCGAATGCCGTTTACGTTCCAGGAAATCAGTCGCATAGATCCTTCCGTTGTCGAGGGGTAATTTATGTGGGCTCGCGAGTGTGGCGCGATTGTATTCTTTTTCTTGTGGCGGTGATAAGCGGCTGCTACCGTTCGCGCAGAGCAATCCGACCATAGGAGCACACCATGACAATGAGCATTCGCTACGCCACTGGCTCGCGTATTCTGCACTGGCTCGTCGCCGCGCTGGTGTTCGTGCTGGTGCCGGTCGGGATCTGGATGGCGGGGCGCGCGGAGATGGATATCTTCGACGATCTCACCAATACCCTGTACGCATGGCACAAGGCCATCGGCGCCACAGTGCTGGTGTTGATGGTGATTCGCATCATCGTCAAACAGCGTTATGGCAGCCCGCCCTACTCCGCAACACTATCGCGTCGACAGACCGTGGCGGCCACGTCCCTGCATCACCTGCTCTACCTGCTGCTGGTGCTGACGCCTCTGCTGGGTTGGGCAGGTGTGACGGCGTTCCCGGCTTTGATCACGCTGGGCGGTTATAATCTCCCCGCAATGCCACTGGTGCCAGAGGATCAGGCGCTGGCCACCCGCCTGTTTGAGATTCATGGCGCTTTTGCTCTGCTGCTGGCGACACTGATCATTGGCCACATCGGCGCAGCACTGATTCATCTCGTCATCCGCAAGGACGGCGTTTTTCAGCGCATGTGGTTCGGCCGCGAGTGATTCTTCGGGATGGCACGGTATTGATCGCCGGGGCGCGACAATAGGGCTAGTATCACAGCATCGGTCTTGCACAAATCATGCACGAATCACGCACAAATCATCACTTGCCGATTTCGGCTATCAAAAGGGAAATGCCATGACACTGAATTCATCGCTACAAACACTGTCCGCAGGGTTTGTCTTGCTGCTCGCGCTGGCCGCTTGCACACCGGAGCAGGCAACTACTACTGCCGCAACTCCCGCGCAGCCAGGGAGCGCACCAGCTACTCAAGCCGCTCCGGCACCCGTGGCTGCACCAGTCGTACTAGCCCCAGTACAAGCCCCAGTACAAGCTCCTGTATGCACCACTTGCGGCGTTGTCCGCTCAATCACCACAGTCGTGCAGGCAGGCACCAGCACAGGACTCGGCGCAGCCATCGGTGCCGTTGCCGGCGGCCTTGCCGGTAATCAGGTAGGGGGCGGTTCAGGAAACACGATTGCCACGGCAGCGGGCGTAATTGGCGGCGCGGTGCTCGGCAATACGATTGAAAGGAATCGCAATTCCGGGGCGATGTACGAAGTGATCGTCGATATGGAAGCAGGTGGTCAGCAGACCATCATGGTACCGGATGCCACAGGTATCAGTCAGGGTTCCGCCGTCAACGTGCTGGGCGGCAACATCAGCCTGCGCTAGAAAGTCCGATGAGACTGATCGATGATTGGTTCCACCATTCATCGATCAGATTCGGCTGAGTCAGTCGTGGGCTGATCCGACTCGGTCAGATCCGAAAAATCGGACCGGATTGTTTTGAAGTTCGCTCGAAACTGATCGCTGTCGCCGAATTCCGTGAAGCGATCATAGCGACTGTGCATACTCTTCACCCGTGACGCATGCTTGATGGGACACCAGTACTGCTCGGTGCGCCCCCCCACCTCGCCCACATAGCCGACAAGACCGTTGAAATAGGCGCAAAACAGACAGTTGGCCTTTTCAATGACATTCAGATACGCCAGATAGCGGCGATCCATCATGATGTAATCACGACGCCTGACCATCGGAATGCCATAGACCGGAAAGCAGATCAGCTGATACAGCGTCACTACTAGATCCATGAACAAGGCGGGGAAAATGCACAGCCAGATCATCGGTGCTGTGGCGATATTGCGCAACCTGGCATGGCGCAGATAGGCAAACACACGGACCAGCTGGGACTTGTGGTGTGCCCTCACCTCATCCTTGAACTTGATGCTGCGGTCACGAATCTCATAGGTCTCAATCTTGATCCGTTTGATCTCCTCCTTCAGTTCTTTCTCCAGAGTTCTGATGTTCTCCAGCAAATCTTCTACGCGTTTGCTCATTGCCTTGTATTACCCGTGCGAATTCGATCCCTGCGATGAATGAAATAGGCGTGTGTCAAACATCGACACGCCTGCATCTAAACATCAAAGCATGCACATTGAAAGCGAGTGCGGCACGACCAAGACCTGCAAGGCAACCTGCGCGACAACTTGTCTGCCAGCGCAAGGCCGCTTATGCTTCCCGGTCTCTTTCATTACCCCACGTCAGGCTGATTACCGTTTTCATGCAAAATTATCGCGCCGATATCGAGGGGCTTCGAGCACTCGCCGTCCTGTTGGTGATGTTTTACCACTACCAGTTTCCCGGCATCAGCGGCGGTTTCGTTGGCGTCGATGTGTTCTTCGTCATCTCCGGATTTGTGATCACGTCATTGCTGAACCGCACGTTGATAGCAGGCACCTTCAGCTTCAGCGAATTTTATGCGCGCCGTATTCGGCGGCTGGTGCCGGTGTTTCTGCTGGTTTCGACTACAACCTTCCTGATGGTTTCGCCGTTTTATCTCGACGAAGACTATTACATCTTCGCCAAGAGCTGGCTCGCATCACTAGTGGGACTGAGCAACTTTTACTATTTCGACGAACTCAACCAGTATTTCGCGCCAGAGGCGCAGTCGTTGTCACTGCTGCACACCTGGTCGCTGGCGGTCGAAGAACAGTTTTATCTGCTGTGGCCGGCCATGCTGGCAGTGTGTTTTCCGTTCCTGAAAGACAGACGTGCCGCGTGGATTTTCGCGGCGCTGTGGACGGCGACTCTGGCATTATCGATCCATCTTGCGAATACCAATGTCAGCGCGGCCTACTACCTGCTGCCCGCGCGCGCCTTCGAATTGCTGCTGGGCGCTGGCGTCGCGCTGTTCGGTGCCAGGTTGCCGATACTGCCGCGCCGCGCGGCCGAAGGACTCGCTCTCACGGGTTTGCTGCTGATCATCGCCACCGCCTTGCTGCTGCACAGCGACGATCACTTCCCCGGCTACAATGCGCTGTGGCCGACACTTGGCGCTGCGCTGATCCTGCTCACGGGAATCCGGCATTCGGACACTTGGGTAGCACGGGCGTTGAGCGTGCGGGTAATGGTGTTTCTGGGAGGCATTTCTTACTCGCTGTATCTGTGGCACTGGCCACCTGTTGCACTGCTTCACTACCAACTGATTGAATTGACCTGGCCCCTGCGCCTGTTGCTGGTGGCAGGTGTGGTACTGCTGGCCGGGCTCAGCTTCCATTACGTGGAGAATCGCTATCGCTACCGGCCATGGAGCCCGACGAAATCCTTCTCGCTGTTGATCCTATTGCCCCTGCTGCTGATCTGGATGATCCAGTCCACCATTCGCATCGCCGATGACCTCAGCTTCCGCATCTCCGAGGAACGTCGTGAGCTCTACCGCATCATCGCGCAGCACAACGCCGGCGATCTTTATGGCGAGTGCTTCAAGGCGGACGGCGCCGACTTCGATCAATCGGACGCGTGCCGCTTCGGTGTCGAGAAGGACGGCCTGCCCAACGCCATCCTCATCGGGGATTCCCACGCCACGGCATTGGCCGGGTTTCTGGATGTCCTGTTGCAGGAAACCAATTTGTCAGCGCTGCTGGTCACGGGCGCCTCGACACCCTTCCTGACTCCGGAGGATGCTCCTGCGGCATTCGAGGACGACGAGGACAAGATTGCGCGTGACATCGCGCTGGGTGAGTACCTGAGCAAGTGGCCGATGACGGTGTTCCTGGGCGCCTGGTGGAATTCCTATTTGAATGAGCCGGAATTTCAACAGTATTTCCTCAACGCCATCGAATGGCTGCTGCAACGCCAGCACAAGGTGGTGCTGCTGGAGGATGCGCCGGAGCTGCCATCTAGCTCTTACGCTTACTGTCTTCTCAAGAACATGACGGACTGCTCCGTGGATATCGCCGAGGTCAATGAACGGCTGCAGAATTTCAATCAGTTCAAGCAGGCAGTGCAACGCCGCTATCCGCAGGTGCAGTGGATCAACCCACGCGCGGCCATCTGTGATCTGGAGCGCTGCCAGACTGTGCTAGATGGCACGCCCCTGTACCGCGATGAGAATCACCTCAACGATATTGGATCACGCGCTATCGGCAAGTTGTTCCTCGAACGCTTCGGCAACCCACTGCTGCTGCGCCGATGAGCCCCTCGATGCCATAACCGGTATCAAAGGCGTCTATACGCAACGTCACTCATTATTCTTGACTCCGTCAAATAACCATAGTAAATGGTAATCACTCCCATATGGCGGGCTCAATGGAGAAGGGCAACAGATATGGATCGCAAACCACCCCACAGCGGTTTTTTCGAGGCCATCTTTGCGGCCGGGCCACATCCGTACCTGATTTTGCGAGCGGACGAATCCTTCTCCATCGCCGCAGTCAATGACAGATACCTGGCCGTCACCGGCACGAAACGTGAGGAGATCGTCGGTCGCGGTCTGTTCGACGTGTTCCCTGACAACCCAGCCGATCACTCCGGCAGCGGTGTCAGCGACTTGCGCAGCTCGTTGAATCGCGTCCTCAGTCAGCGCGCGCCAGACACCATGGGCGTGCAGAAGTACGATATTCCCCGTAACGACAACACCAATGAATTCGAGGTCAAGTACTGGAGCCCGATCAACACACCGGTGATTGATGCCGACGGCCGGATCTCCTGCATCATTCACCACGTCGAGGATGTCACTGAGTACATTCTCAGCCAGGAGCGTGCCAACAAGGAGTTCGAAGAAAAGCAGGGGAAGATCGAGGATCGCGCCCAGCGCATGGAGGCCGAAGTGCTGCTGCGCGCGCGTGAACTAAAGGATGCCAACCGCTCCCTCAAGATCGCCATGGAAGAGATTGAACGCCGGGAACACGAGCGGCGCATGGTAGAAGAGGCACTGCGCGAACGCGACCATGAAATCACCTTCAAGAACCGGCAACTCGAGCAGGCCAGCCAGATGAAGTCGGAATTCCTCGCGAATATGTCGCACGAATTGCGCACCCCGCTGAATGCCATCATCGGATTTTCCGAGGTGCTCAAAGACGGTCTGGCGGGAGATGTCAGTGAGAAACAGCTGCGCTACATCAGCAACATCTTCAGCAGTGGTCAACATCTGCTTTCGCTGATCAACGACATCCTCGACCTGTCCAAGGTGGAGGCTGGCAAGATGACGCTGGATCTCGAGCCGCTGGATCTGTGGTCCTTGCTCCATAACAGTCTTTCTATCATCCGGGAGAAGGCTTCCACACACAAAATTTCTTTGCAGGACCAAACCGACAACACCATGGGTGAGGTGGTACTGGACGCACGTAAAACCAAACAGATTCTCTACAACCTGCTGTCCAACGCCATCAAGTTCACTGCCGACGGCGGCGAGGTCATCCTGCGTACCCGCGCGGTGACACGGGAAGATGTCGGCCACCCTTCCTCACGCGACTGGCCGGGACTCAACTTTGCGCTTGGCGACAACAGTTACTCCCGTTTCATAGAGATCGAGGTGGTTGACAGCGGAATCGGCATTCCGGAAGAATTGCTGAGCCGACTATTCAAGCCCTTCTCGCAAATTGACTCCAGTCTGGCACGCCAATTCGAGGGAACCGGGCTGGGTCTGGCACTCGTCAGGCAACTGGCAGAATTGCACGGTGGGACGGTGGGTATAGAGAGTGCTACAGGCCTGGGCTCCAGCTTCCGGGTGTGGCTACCATTGCAGACTAGTGAGGATACTTCTCCGAACCCACTTCCAAAGGACGTACAGGAGATTCCGGAACCACCACCACGTCTGACCAGCGGCTCGACGGCACTGGTAATTGAAGACGAAGATCACGCCGCAGAGTTGATCCGACTGCAACTGGAGACTGAGGGCATCACAGTCTTGCGAGCATCCTCACCGGAAGAAGGGTTGCAGATTCTGCTATCCACGGCGCAGATCAACCTGATCATTCTCGATATCCTGCTTCCGGGCATGGACGGATGGGAATTTCTGCAACACATCAAACAAAATCAGCAGCTCGCGCATATCCCGGTCGTGATCACCTCCATTGTGGCGAACAATGCCAGGGGCATCTCGCTCGGGGCAGCTGCGGTATTGCAAAAGCCGATCTCCCGCTCATCACTGCAAGCCTTTCTCACCGATATTGGCTTGCGCCCCACGTCGGAGCGCGCCCTGACGGTCCTGGTTGTCGACGATGACCCGGGAGCTGTAGACATCCTCACCGACAATCTCTGCGGTCCGGAATACAACGTCATTCAAGCCTATGGTGGCCGAGCGGCGATAGAGCTGGCTCGCAAGAACTTGCCTGACATAATCGTCCTCGATCTCAACATGCCCGACGTGAGCGGATTCGACGTCTTGAAGGCACTGGAGGAACACCCCGCAACGGCGAGTCTTCCCGTGCTGATCGTGACCGCAAGACAGCTCAATGGCATTGATCGCGACTTTCTGCAAGACAAGGTGATCAAGATCATCAGTAAAACAGATATGGATCAGGGACATTTCCTCGGCGAAGTCAGGCGCGTACTCACGTCTCAGTCACAGGAGAAAATGCATGCCAAGAGTGTTGGTCATTGAGGACAATCGCACCAATATGGAACTAACGGTGCTGTTACTGGAAATGGCGGGCTACATCGTCATGAGTGCCAGCGACGCCGAAACGGGGTTGGAGATGGTGCGCGAGGAGCATCCTGATCTGGTCCTCATGGACGTGCAGTTGCCCGGCATGGACGGCCTGCAGGCAACCGCCATTCTCAAACACGATCAGAAGACCCGAACTATTCCGGTGATCGCGTTGAGCGCACTGGCAATGAAGGGCGACGAAGGACGCATACGGGCGGCAGGCTGCGACGGCTATATTGCCAAGCCTGTCCGCTATAAGGAGTTATGGGCAACGGTCGCAAACTATCTGCCAAGCCGCCCCTCGAACTAATCACACGGAAAATAAAAAAAAGGGGCTTGAGATGATGACAAATGCAATCTCCATTCTGGTTGTGGACGATCAACCAGCCAACTGCGAACTGCTCGAAGCCTTGTTGACGGTGAAGGGCTACGACGTCGACATCGCGTACAGCGGTGAGCAGGCACTGGAACTGGTTGACCAACGACTACCCGACCTCATATTGCTGGATATCATGATGCCTGGCATGAGTGGCTATGAGGTGGCGGAACGACTGAAGGCCGCTCCGGGGACGAAAAACATCCCGATCATCATGATCACCGCGCTCGATGATCGCGATTCCAGATTGGCCGGGCTGGAGGTCGGCGCGGAAGAATTCCTCAGCAAACCGATCGATCGTTCCGAACTCTGGGTGAGAGTGAGGAACCTGCTGCGCCTCAAGGCATACAACGACTTACTGAAGGATTACAACCAGCAGCTGAAACTGGCAGTGGAGCACCAGACGGTACAGCTGCGGGACAGCTACATCGACACCATCCTGACTATGACCCGCGCCGCAGAACACAAGGACGAGGACACCGGTGCGCATTTGAACAGGATGAGCTTCTACGCAAAACACCTGGCAGAAACCTTAGGCATGGGCAGCGAGTTCGTCGAAAACATCTACTACGCAAGCCGCATGCACGACATCGGCAAGATTGGCATCCCCGATACGATTCTGCTCAAGCCAGGGAAGCATACGGTGGACGAGTTTGAGATCATGAAGACACACAGCGCACTGGGGGCGCAAATTATCTCGGGAGGCACCTCGCCCATCATGAGCATGGGGGCAGAGATCGCCCTCGGACATCATGAGCGCTGGAATGGCACGGGCTATCCAAGCGGCGCCGCTGGCGACAAGATTCCGTTGGCGGCCCGCATCGTCTGTCTCGGCGATGTGTACGATGCGCTGCGCTCGAAACGCCCTTACAAGCCCGCTTTCGACCACGACACCGCGCACAACATCATCTCTGCCGGGGATGACCGCACCCGGCCGGAACACTTCGATCCTGACGTTCTTGGGATCTTCAAACGCACCAGTCACATCTTTGCCGACATCTACTCGCAGCACAGCGACGCTCAGAATCAATGACCGTTGCGCGTAATCCGGTCGAGCGCGCCCATCGCGAAGGCAGAGACTACAAAGGTCAGATGCACGATGACATACCACTTCATCAGGTCTGGATTGACGTTGTCGATATTCATGAACATGCGCAGCAAGTGGATCGAGGAGATCGCCACGATGCTGGCCGCGACCTTCATCTTCAGCGACGAGGCATCCATCTTGCCGAGCCAGCTCAGCTTCTCGCTGTCGCCCGTGGAATCCAGTTCGGAAACGAAATTCTCATACCCGCTCATCATCACCATGACGAGCAGGCCGCCCACCAGGGAGATGTCAATCAGCGACAGCACTACCAGCACCACGTCCGCCTCCGAGGAGGAGAATATATGCAGAAAGAGATGCAGCACTTCCTGGAAGAATTTCACCACCAGGGCAATCATCGCCAGACTCAATCCCAGATAGACGGGTGCCAGCAACCAGCGAGCCTTGAGCATCAGGCTTTCAATCAGACGTTCCATGCAATTATCCTCAAATTAAAAACGGCGCAAGTATAGCGTAGGCGGTGGCCGGGCAGGCAGGCATCACTCCCCTGGGCGGCGATGCTCCAGTGTCAGGCCCACGGCTGTCCCCAGCGCGAATCCCTTCCAGTAATTGTGTTCCGAGGTGGGCTGGCCATCGCGCATCGAATAGATGCCCGCCGCAGGGTCGGGAATGAGGTCCAGATACGCCTCTTTGCCCTGATCTTCCTTCAGATGTGCATCCAGAAACGCCGTCACGAAGTGCTGCAGGATGTTGTTGCTGCGAACGCTGTCCCACACCGCATCGCTGTAATGGCCGGCACCGGCACGGTCTTCGCTGTTGAGGATTTCGACCGGCAACGGAATCGGAGCTGCGACGCTGTGACCACCATTGGCGAAGGTCAGCAGCAGGCGATCACTATTCACCGCGTTCTCGAAAATCGCGCGCGTGCCCTCCTCGTAACCCGCCGTGCCGTCCACACTGCCTGCGACGTAGAGCGTGGGCAGTGTGATGCCCTGCAGCACATCGGCGTCGAAGAAACCGGTGTTCATGCCCCATGGCGCTATTGCCACACCGGCCCTGATGCGGGGATCGAGATTCTTGCGATAGTCCGGATTCGCGGCAGTCAGTTCGCTTAACAGGCGATTGGGCGGTGCGATCGGCGCCTCGATCATGCTCTCGCTGTATGGAGCTCCGAGGTTGTTGAGCATGCCATAGCCACCCATCGAAAAGCCGACGATGGCCGTATTGTTGACATTCACCAGCCCGGACAGAAAGCTGCCGAACTCCCCGGCGTAATCGGCAATGGCCTGCAGGATGAAGCGTTGATCCTTGGCGCGATTGTAGAGCGTACTCGCGATGGGCTGCTGGTTCTGATACGTGCTGTCGGTGTGATCTATGGCCGCAACCACGTAGCCCTTGCTGGCGAGATTCTCACCGAGATGACTCATCAGGTAGCGGTTGCCGGGGTAGCCGTGGGAGAGGATCACCAGCGGGAAGTTGCCCTGCAGGGCCAGCGGCGCAGCATCCCGTACCGCTTGACCATGCAGCGTTGCGGTAATCTGCAGATTGCGCGTCTCTGTGGTGTACTCGCCACCGGGCGTGCCGCGATCACCAAGCTCGGCCGGATACCATATCTCGACATTGAGGCGACGATCATACAAAGGCGCCTGTTCGCCCGGTTTGGTGTTGACGACGTCGACCCGACCCGGGTCGGTGAAGCGCATGGTGCGCACCCCGATATCGAAGCGGCCGAAGGCACTTAGCTCCGGTGCGTCAGGACGCACCACGTCGATGCGATTCTCCTGTGCGCTGGCGCCTGCGAAGATTGTCATCGTGATGATGGCGACACCGATTCTTTTCATAGTCCTGCTCACTATAGGCATACCCGGATCTGTTCGTTGGAAGTTCATTACTCCGGCATCCTCCCATAAAGTCCCGGACGTCCAAAGCAGAATTTTCTCATCCCGTCGATTGCACACGCGCCACACTTCTTTAGGGCGGTTGCTTCTGCTAAATTGCGCCACCTTTTCCGTCTACCCCATTGTCGACCACCCCACTATCAAGCCGCCACGCTATCAACTCAGCGCCAGGAGCAAGCCCTATGAAAGACCTCACCCAAGGTTCCATGACGCCTCTTATTATCGGCATGGCCACACCCATGGCGGCCGGCATGATTTTCCAGACCCTCTATCTGCTGGTGGACCTCTATTTCGTGGCCGCATTGGGCGATGACGCCGTAGCCGGGGTAGGCGCCGGTGGCACGCTGATGTTCATGATCATGGCGCTAACGCAGGTGCTGGGAGTGAGTGCCGTCGCGCTGATCGCTCAGGCAGTTGGCCGCAAGGATCAGCCGGAGGCCAATCTGGTCTTCAACCAGTCGCTGGTCGTAGCTGCCGTCTTCGCCGTGATCACACTGATCGGCGGGCTGTTGCTGGCCGATGTCTATCTGGCGGGGATCGCCTCCGACGAGGGCGCGCGTCGCGAGGGTGTGACCTTCTTGTACTGGTTCCTGCCCGGCATGGCACTGCAGTTTCCGATGATTGCCATGGCCTCGTCACTGCGTGCCACCGGTCTGGTCAAACCCGGCATGGTGGTGCAGATCATCACCGTGGTTCTCAACACGGTACTGGCACCGATCCTGATCGCTGGCTGGGGCCCCGGCCCGGCTCTCGGAGTGTTGGGCGCAGGCCTGGCAAGCTCAATATCGGTGTTGGCCGGTGTCGTCATGCTGACGTTTTACTTCATCAAGCTGGAAAAATACGTGTCCTTCGACACCGCGCTGTGGCGGCCTCGCTTTGCAATCTGGAAGAGGATGGTCGACATCGGCCTGCCAGCGGGTGGCGAGATGCTGCTGCTGTTCGTGTACTTCTCTGCCGTGTACTGGCTGATTCAGGACTTCGGTGCCGCCGCTCAGGCGGGCTTCAGCATCGGCGGTCGCATCATGCAGTCGATCTTCATGCCTACCATGGCGATAGCCTTCGCCCTGGGCCCCATCGCCGGGCAGAACTATGGCGCAGGCCAGCATGGCCGGGTACGCGAGACTTGTTACAAGGGCATCATGCTGAACAGCGTGGTGATGGTGGTGGTGACCGTGTTGATGCAGTGGAAGTCGGATCTGCTGGTGGGTTTCTTCACCAGTGAGGAGGAAGTGATCGCCGTCGGCTCGGTGTTCCTGCAGCTAATCTCGTTGAACTTCATCGCACAGGGCGTCGTGTTTGCCTGCTCCGGGATATTCCAGGGGCTGGGTAACACCCGCCCGGCGATGCTTAGCTCCGGCGCTCGGGTACTGGTGTTCCTGCCCCTGGCGGTGTTCCTGAAGTACCAGCCCGGCTTCACTATCAATCAGGTGTGGTATGTGTCCATTCTGTCGGTGACGGTGCAGGCAGTGGTAAGCTTCATCCTGGTACGCCGGGAGTTCCGGCTGCGTCTTGATTCATCGCCAGCCTGAAGTCAGAGGAAGGCACAGGAACATACAGGTAAAACCGCATGCCGGATCGTCGTCAATTTCTGCGCGGAGCGACCGTCTGCGCGGCCGCGCTCAGTTTTCAGAAGCGCTCGCTGGGGCAAAACATGCCCCACGCACCGACCGTCAGCGCGGCGGCGACGGCCGACTTCAAGCCCGACATCGAAATCGCACTGACAGCCCGCGTGGCGTCAGTCAATCTGCGAGCGGGCAGCGCGACCACGCTCTGGCGTTACGATGGCTCGGTGTTGGCGGGCGATACGGCAGCATTCAGCTATCTCGACAACAACAGCCATATACCGATCATCCGGGCCAGTCGCGGCCAGAAGATACGCGTGCATTTCACCAATGCGTTGCCAGAATCGACCACCGTACATTGGCATGGCCTGCACATGGTGCAAAAGATGGATGGCCACCCGATGTACGCCATCGCGCCCGGTGCGACTTTTGTGTACGAATTCGTCGTCGACAACAGGGCGGGCACCTACTGGTTCCATCCTCATCCCCACGAGCGAACCGGCTATCAGGTCTATCACGGGCTGAGCGGCCTGTTTCTCGTCAATGACCCCGAAGAAGCTCTGGCACAGCTGCCCCAAGGCGACAAGGATGTGGCGCTGATCATCCAGGACCGTACTTTTGACAGCGGCAACCAGCTCGTCTATCTGGGCGCACGCCGCCAGGAAAGGATGCAGGGCTTCAGCGGCCAGCAAGTGCTCATCAATGGACAGTTGAGTTACACGCGTGACACGCAACCCACCGCTTATCGACTGAGGATTTTCAATGCCTCCAATTCCTCCAGCTACCTGCTCAAATGGGCGCACGGGCAGACATTCAGAGTCATCGCTACCGACGGTGGTTTGCTGGAGGAGGCGTTGGAGCGCCAGACACTGAGCATCGCCCCGGCGGAGAGACTGGAAGTCTGGGTAGATTTTTCCGGGTTTACGGCGGGCCAGGAACTGCAGCTGCTGGCAGAAACCTACACCCCGGCGCTGGACAACATCACCAGCAGCCAAAGTGGCGCCTCACTGGTCCAGGGCGCGCGCCCGATTGCCAGGTTCCGCCTCGGTGGTTCTACTACATCAATCTCAACACCCCCGACCCGACTCTCTGCCTACCCTCCATTGCTCTTGAGCGAAGCGATAAATCAGCAGTCGCCCAGACGTGTGCAGCTCTCGATGATGCAGGGCAATGCGATGCTGAATGGCAGGATCTTCGGCGCGATGGATGAGGTAGCCGACGATGAAAAGGTGCGGGCGCAGACCGTGGAGGTGTGGGAGTTTGCCAATGATTCGCCGGTGGGCATGTTGATGGCGCACCCCATGCACATTCACAACGTGCAATTCCGGGTACTGTCCCGCAGCGTCAGCAGCGTACAGAGCGCGCAGCTGCAGACGCTGCGCAGCGGCATTATTGACGAGGGACTCAAGGATGTCGTGCAGGTGTTGCCCGGCGAGCGGGTGCAGGTTCTCATGCGCTTCGAGCCACACACAGGCATCTATCTGACTCACTGCCATATTCTCGAACACGAAGATCTGGGCATGATGCGCAACCTGCTGGTCCAGGTAGCGCTGCAGAGACTGCACACCGTCAAGAGCGGTGGTGCCGCCACGACAGCTGTTATCGCTGGCGGGATCAGCGCCGATGGCGGCTTGACACTGACCACTGAAGTCGCCACGCCAGCACGGGTCGATATCCATGCCAGCATCTCACCAGAGGCCGGGCACCTCGGCAGAACTGCCGGTGTCGTGGTCGTGCTGCAGCTGCTGCACAGCAACAGCTGGCTGACCCTTGCGGCCAATGGGGAATTGCGTCCTTTCAACAACTCGGCCATCGAGTTCTACAAAGAGATCACAGCGCTGCAGAATTACAACGAAATATCCCTCTATTCGGGATCATTGGCTACGACCGAGAAAGGTGTATTCCATCTGTACATTGGCTACGCCGTCGACGGCTCCCGCAACGCCAGCGCTCTCATCTATTCCGCAGAGCCACTGATACTGACGGTGCGTTGACGCCCGCGCCAGCAACGTTAACGGCGGAAGCCACTGAGCGGCACTTCACCACTGCGTTCGACATGCACACGGCGCAAACGGCTGCCGATGTCGATATTGGCATCGAGCGTGTACTGCAGGCTGTCGCGACGCTGGCTGAACAGATCGCTGAACAAGGCAATGGTACTGAGCAGATCGGGACTGGCCTGCAACAGCACGTCTCCGGTGCCATAGGCCGGGATGATGGGCAGTTGATTGGACACGCCGCTGAGAATGCGATGCCCTTCCAGATCGATGTTGTAGACAATTCCCTGCAGACGCAGCTCGGTGCGGTTGGGGTTGCTGATCTGCAGACCGATCTCGAATCTGGGCACCGCCGTGTTCGACGGCAGCATGCGGAAACTGCTGACTGTCACCGTGGGCTGGACAAAGCCTCCCTGCATCCCGGTGCATCCCGCCAGCAACATCAACACGGGCAGGCCCAGCAGTAACAAACATCGTTTCAACATCGGTGATCTCCTCAATGGACTTATTCCCGCAGCTTATACCTTTAGCAGTTTTGATGCATTTACCGCGAGGCCGGAAAAGAGTATCGTCGCGCCCAGTTTTTTGGGCTGCGAAGTTTGCACCCCGCAGCTACAACTATTCCATATTGATCAAGGAGAATATCTTGTCCAAACGTGTATCACTGCTCTCGGCCGCCATCGCGGCGCTGATGCTGCCAGCGGCGGCATCAGCTACTAATGGTTACTTTGCTCATGGCTTCGGTGTGCGCTCACAAGCGGTTGCAGGCGTCGGCATTGCGCTGGCCCAGGACAGCCTGGCAGCCGCCAACAATCCGGCCGGCATCGCACTGGTCGGCAATCGCCTGGACATCGGTGCCAGCTACTTCCGGCCTTCGCGCGGCGCCAAGATCGTCGGCAACCTCGCCGGTGCCAACGGCAGCTATGATGCCGACGACTCCCGATTCTTCGTGATTCCGGAAGCCGGTTATGTACGCGAACTGAACGAACAGCTCACTGCAGGCCTGGCCGTATATGGCAATGGCGGCATGAATACCGACTATGGCACCAACCCGCTGGCAGCCTTCGGCTCCAAGGGTCACGCAGGCGTGAACCTCGAACAGGTCTTCATTACCCCGACTCTTGCCTACCAGCCAATCGAGAGCCAGTCACTGGCGATCGGCGTGACCTATGCGTATCAGCGCTTCGAAATGAAGGGTGTGGGCGCCTTTGACAACCCGTTCTTCTCTGCTGCACCGGGACGCGTGACCAACGAAGGCGTTGACTCCTCCAACGGCTGGGGACTGAAACTGGGCTGGATCGGCCAGATCACCCCCACTCTGAGCCTCGGCGCCACCTGGTCTTCCGAATTCGACATGGAGCGTTTCAGCAAGTACAGCGGCCTGTTCGCAGAGCGCGGCGGCTTCGACATTCCCAAGACCTACGGGCTGGGCGCCTCCTGGAAGGCCAGCGCTGTGCTGACGGTAGCTGCCGATTGGCAGAAGATCGAATACAGCACCATCAAATCCGTGGGCAACCCGCTGCAGAACCTGCTGGCAGGTAACCCGCTGGGCAGTGCGAACGGCGGCGGCTTCGGTTGGGATGACATCTCTGTCATCAAACTGGGTGCAGTCTATGCGTACAGCGACAAGCTGACTCTGCGTGCCGGCATCAGCCGTGCCGATCAACCGATTCCGGCCTCCGAGACGTTCTTCAGCCTGCTCGCACCGGGCACCGTGCGTGACCATCTGAGCCTGGGCGCAAGCTGGAAGACAGCAGCGGGGGGCGAGTGGAGCGTTGCCTACACGCACGCCTTGAAAGAGACCGTGAATGGCAATGGGTCGATCCCAGCGCCGTTCGGGGGTGGCGAGTCCAACATTCACCTTAGCGAAGATATCCTGACAGTGGGCTACTCATTCGACCTCTAAGGTTGATTGTGCAAGCACTCTGAAAGAGGCCGACCCCAGTAACAACCGGGGTCGGCCTCTTCGTTTTCAGGTAGACACGGAGCGCATCTCGGCGAGGAAGCGGTCAGATTCGCTGATCGCCTGCTCCATCACCTGAATCAATCTCTCCACATCATCGTTGATCGTATTCAGCTCGCCACGCAGCGACGAAATCGCCATGGCGTTGAGGTTGTGCTTCAGGTACAGGACGTTGTCACGCAGGCTGTTCAGCACGGGCTCCGTGGCCTCCTCGGCGCGGTGCATGGTGGCAATCAATGCGGTGTAACGCTGGCGAGTGTCACGCAACTGGCGCTCGCTGTCGCGGCGCAGCGTTTGATTGGTATATTGCTCCAGCTCCGCGGACCATTCGTTGAATAAATCTTCGGAGACAGACTCGACCGCATCGATGCGATTGCGAATCTCGGCGGCGGCCGCCTCGCTGTCCTCGAACTCGGTGTTGAGCCGATCGTAGACCTGCTGCAACTCACCTCCATCAAAATTGACCACGGCGCTGAACTGCTCCAGGGCGCTGCGGAACTGTTCCTGTCCGTCCTCCTGCGCGGTTTGTGCATCCTCAATGCGGTCCAGCAGAATATCGCGCTTCTCCACTCCGAACTGTTCCATGGCGCTGTAATACGCAGTCTGGCAACCGACGAGTGCGGTGAGGGCTGATATCAGCAAGAGTTTTTTCATGGGGGCTGTTCCCTGTTCCTTGATGGCTTTGACGATCACTACACGTGCCCTAATTCTCAGTACTGTGATGCAGGCATGCAAGCGCTATTTCTCTATGCCTGCAGTGGGAGCGGGCCTCGCCCGCGATGGCCAAACCGGGTAAGCTGGCACGCCAGGATATGCTGACCCTGACGCGCGTCGCACGCGACTGTACAACCTGAACAGGACGGACACGTGAATCCGCTCTTTGACTCCATCAACCATTTCTTCGGCTTCATTCAACCCATCTCGGATGCCGTGTGGAATTTCCCCACACAATTCCTCTGGTACTCACAGCTGCCGGTGCTCGGCAATCTCTCCTTCGCAGTAGCACTGCTGCTCGGTATCGGCGTCCATTTCACAATCAAGACCCGTGGAGTACAGCGGCTGTGTTTCGCGCGCGCAATCAGGATAATGCGGCGGCGCCAGCACTCTCTCATCGGCATCAGCCCGCTGGGCTCCTTCATGCTTGGTCTGGCCATGCGCGTGGGGCCTGGCAACGTCGTAGGAGTCACCGGTGCCATCAGTGTCGGCGGGCCGGGAGCTCTGTTCTGGATGTGGGTTGCTGCCCTCTTTGGCATGGCCACCGCCTTCACGGAGTCGGTGCTCGCGCAGCTCTTCAAGGAACAAAAGAACGACGAGTATGTCGGCGGGCTGCCCTTTTATGGTCAGCGGATACTGGGCGGAAGGCGCTTTGTCGGTGTGTTTCTATCGCTGGCCTTCATCGTCTATGCCCTCTTCAACGTGCCCGCGCAGACCTTCAATGTCTTTACAGCCGTCGGCATGATCGCCGACACCCTCACCAGCACTACTTCGGGACGCCAGTCCGGGCTCTATTACGGCATCGCACTGGTAATGGTGTGCAGCTGCGCCTATCTGATCCTCGGCGGCATTCGCCGGGTCATCGCCTGGACCAATGTGCTGGTGCCGATGATGGCGACGGTGTTCTGTGGGCTCTCACTGCTGATCATCCTGTCCAATCTGTCTCTGTTGCCTTGGTTTCTGAAGGTAGTGGTGGGGGGAGCCTTCGCACCGGAGGCATTGTTTGGTGGCGCCCTCGGTGTCGCACTGGCGGAGGGAGTCCGGCGCGGACTGATGTCCAATGAGGCCGGACAAGGCACCATCACCATGGCGGCGGCCGTCGCCGCTAACGATCATCCATGTGAGCAGGGTTTCGTGCAGGCCTTTGGTGTTTTCATCGACACCCTGGTCATCTGCACAATGACCGGCTTCATCGTGGTCATGGCGCATCTGTGGAGTGATGCCGCCAGCCAGGCGGAGTGGGCTGCCGCCAGCGCCTCCCGGCTAGGTGTCTATCTCGACTCCGTGCGGGCGCTGGTGCCGCCGGCTCTGGGTGCTGCGGTCATCGTCGTGCTCAGTATCTGCTACTGCCTGTTCGCATTCACGACACTGTTGGGCATGATCTCCTTCGCCGAAATCTCCGCCAATTTCATTTCGCGGGCGCCGCGTTTCATTCTGCTGATCCGCGTCCTCGGTTCGCTGGTGTTCGTCCCGTTCGGAGCGCTGACTGTGCTGGCCGGTCTGGAGCTGGGAAACCTCTGGGCGATCACCGACCTCACCAACATCATCATGGTTGTACTGAACATTCCGATTCTGTTGCTGGGAGCGCCGCTGGTGTATAAAGCACTCGACCACTATCTCAGCACTGCACCGGACAGAACATGACAACAGCCACCACCCCGCAGGCAAGAACACCGACCGCTCTCCACGCACTGCTGTGCTTTGGCGGCAATTTTCTGATGATTTCCACTGGACTGTTCGTGTTTGCGATCAGCCTGCACATCGTGTTGTTCTTCTGCCTGTTGTGGACCGGTCTGCACGCCTGGCTGCTGGGCTACAACTTCCTGGCCGTGCGCAACATGATGAACACCGGCATCAGCAATGCCCTGCCGGCCATCTACATCTTCATTCTAATCGGCATGGTGATCGCCGCCTTCATGCAGAGCGGCACGGTGGCGGCACTGATCTATCACGGTTTGAATCTGCTCAGCCCCGGTTTCTTTCTCGCCGCCGGGCTGGTCCTGTGCAGTCTGATGTCTGTGGCAACCGGCACCTCTTGGGGAACGGCCGGTACACTGGGGGTCGTGCTGATCGGCATCGGTTCGGCAATGCAGATTCCATTGCCGATCGTCGCGGGGATGATCGTCGCCGGGGCCACGTTTGGCGACAAACTCTCACCCGTGTCGGACACCACCAACCTCGCCGCGATGAGCGCGCACACCAACCTCTACCGCCACATCGGCTCGATGCTCTACACGACCGTGCCCAGCTTCGCAGTGACGCTGCTGATTCTGTTAGTACTGGGTTCGATGTTCAGCGCGAATCAACTGCCGACTGACACGATTGCACAGATGCAGCGGGCCCTTGAGGCTCACTTCGCGCTGGGCCTGCTGGCGACACTACTGCCCCTGCTGGTGATGTTGACATTGAGCCTGAAACGCTTGTCGGCGGAGATCAGCATGAGTGCCAGCATCCTCACCGCAGTGGCCGTTGCCGTCTTCTATCAGGACCGCGCGCTGGTAGACGTGCTCAACAGCCTGTGGAGCAACGTGCCTGGCGATACTGGAATTGCCAGTCTGGATGATCTGCTGGGGCGCGGCGGCATCCTCAGCATGAGCTGGACGCTCCTGCTCTCTCTGATGGCGCTCGCGCTGGGGGGCATTCTCTTCAACGCGGGCTTCCTCCAGGCGCTGCTCGCCGACATCATCGCGCGCGTGCAGCGGACGACGACACTCGTCGCGACGACCATCGGCTCCGGAATTATCGGCAACATCGGCATGGGCGAGGCTTACATCAGCATCATTCTAAGCTGTCAGCTGTTCGGGAAGGCGTATGACGAGAAGGGGATCGACAGGGCCGTGCTGTCGCGCTCGGTTGAGGAGGGCGCCACCATGAGCACTGGGCTGATTCCGTGGACCACGGCAGGCGCCTTCTACGCGGCGACGCTGGGCGTGCCGGTGCTGGAATACGCGCCGTATGCGTTTCTGAACTATCTCAATCCACTGATCTCGATAGGCATGACGGCGCTGGGGATAGGGCTGCTGCGCAGCCCCAGACGCTAGTGTAGGAGCCTGCCTGCTGTGGGAGCGTGCCTGCACGCGATAGAATCCGGCACAAATCGCGTGCAGGCACGCTCCCACAGTACGTGTGCTCCCACAGTGGGTAGTGCGAGTCGATCAGTAGCCAGCCGCGCCGCTGTCACCGACACGCGAATCGGCGCCACCCAGGAACAAACCATTCTCGCGGTCGTGATACACCCCCATGGCCGAGCCCTGCCTGCCGCGTTCACGCATTTCGTGCCCCATGCCCTGATAGATATTCACCGTGTCCGGCGAGAAGAAACCTTCCTCAAACGTGGTGATGTCCGGCAGCCAC
>JAUSMU010000237.1 GCA_030645995.1 Gammaproteobacteria bacterium
TCAATGTCGCTTCTATCCCTCCTGCTCGCACTACACTCAAGAAGCGATCCAGAAACATGGTTTCGCAAGAGGAGTTCGCTTGGGGGCCGGAAGAATTCTTCGTTGCCACCCTTGGCATCCCGGTGGCATAGATCTGGTGCCAGACACCGAAACTCACAATAATCCCTCAAAGTCATCTCTTCTGTAGCAGCTGCATATGGACTCAATTAAATATCTAATCTTTGGTGGCCTGGCCGTCGTTTCCTATCTGTTACTTCTCGCCTGGCAAGAGGACTATCCAAGGGTTCCAGTCTCTGCTCCGACCGCTCAAGCTCAGAGCACAACCTCAACTACACCTGCATTGGTCACAGATGTCCCTGCTCTTACTCCAGGGTCACCAATCGGATCAGATGTCCCCGTTGTAGACTCCGCTGCTTCGTTCAGCACGGATTCCGCAAACAATGTCGTCACTGTCAAAACCGATGTGCTGCACGTCTCCCTCAGTCGTAATGGTGGTGACATCGTAGAAGTCACCCTGCCCGAATACCGCAGACAAATCGATGTCGAGAATGATCCGTTTATTCTGTTGGAAAACAGCGACTCCAGAACTTTTGTTGCGAAGAGCGGCCTGGTCGGAAGAAATGGCATAGACAGCACTCGTCGAGCGGTCTATCAGACCACCGCCAACGCCTATGAGTTAGCTGACAGCACAGATAGTCTTGTCGTTGAAATGAAACACACCGATTCACTTGGTGTGCAGGTCACTAAACGCTTTACCTTCGAGCGAAGCAGCTACCTCATCGATATCGAGTACGAAATCAACAATGCGTCCTCAGCAGTCTGGCAGGCCAATGTTTTTGGACAAATAAATCGCAACACTTTCCCTGATCCAAGCAGCGCAGGCGGTGTGGGAAAGTCTTCTTTTCTTGGTTTTGCTCTGACATCGACCGATGATCCCTACTTCAAAGTAGCGTTCAAGGACATTGACAACGCAATGCCATCGCACGAACTCACAGGCGGTTGGATTGGCTTGAGCCAGCACTACTTCCTCTCGGCATGGATTCCACCGGCAGAATCAATCAACACCTTTTCTACGCGCATAAGTCCGCAGAACTCAAGTGAGTACATTGGCGGTTTTACCAGCCAAGAGTTCTCCGTCGCACCGGGTGCAGTTGCTTCACAGAATCTCGGTTTCTATGCTGGGCCAAAAGATCAGTATGCACTTAGGGAGATATCTCCAAATCTCGATCTGACAATCGACTATGGCGTTCTCTGGTTCATTGCATCACCTATCTATTGGCTGCTCAGACAGATCGATTCTCTGATTGGCAATTACGGCTGGTCAATTCTGCTGCTCACCATTTGTGTGAAAGGACTCTTCTATAAACTCTCTGCTGCCAGCTATCGTTCAATGGCCAATATGCGTCGAGTCATGCCAAAAATGGCACAGCTCAAGGAACGTTATGGCGACGACAAGATGAAGATGCAGAAAGCAACCATGGAGCTTTACCAGAAGGAAAAGATTAATCCTTTTGGTGGCTGTTTACCGATGCTCGTACAGATGCCTGTATTCATTGCGCTTTACTGGGTTTTGATGGAGAGCGTTGAATTACGACAAGCGCCTTTCATCTTGTGGATTAAAGACCTCTCTACGATGGATCCCTACTTTGTTCTGCCATTGTTGATGGGCGCATCCATGTTTGCGCAATCTTTGTTAAGTCCCGCTCCAGCAGATCCAATGCAGGCAAAGATCATGCGCTTCATGCCAGTCGTTATGACAGTGTTCTTCCTGTGGTTCCCAGCAGGATTGGTGCTGTACTGGCTCGCCAACAGCGTTCTCGGAATCTTGCAACAGTGGTACATCACTCGAAAGATTGAAAGTGAGTACGAGGCCAAGAGCACGTCATAACCGCAACACGGCAGACCAGCGATGTCGTATTCCACTGATACAGACACCATATGCGCAATAGCTACACCACCAGGCAGAAGTGGTGTAGGTATTGTGCGTGTTTCAGGGCCGCTGTCACGTGACATAGCACTTAAAATACTCCACTTCCTCCCCACACCTCGTCATGCACATTTCACGAATTTCTACGGCACCGACTCACAACTGATCGATCAAGGGATAGCACTTTACTTTCCATCGCCTAATTCATTCACTGGTGAGGATGTGCTCGAACTACAGGGGCATGGTGGGTACTTCGTTCTCGATTTTCTTCTCAATGAAACCATCAAGGCAGGAGCCAGAATCGCCAGACCTGGTGAGTTTTCAGAACGTGCATTTCTAAATGACAAGATCGATCTTGCACAGGCAGAAGCAATTGCTGACCTCATTGAGTCTAGCTCCGAAGAAGCAGCAAGAAGCGCACTGCGCACATTGCAGGGCGACTTCTCGAAACTGATCAACTCACTCTGCTCCGCAATAGTAGACCTTAGAGTCTATATAGAAGCTGCCATAGACTTTTCGGAAGAAGAAATTGATTTCCTGACAGAGGGGAAAACAGCGGAATCACTTCGAGGAATTATCAATCAGCTCAACTCCATACTTGCACAGGCCAAGCAGGGCGCCCTGCTTCGCGAAGGGATGTCTGTGGTAATCGCAGGCAAACCGAACGCCGGCAAATCCAGTCTTCTTAATGCGTTGGCAGGAAAAGATAGCGCCATCGTCACGGACATCGCTGGCACCACCAGAGACACGCTGATAGAGCACATCAATATCGACGGTATGCCTCTGCATATCACCGACACTGCAGGCCTTCGAGAGAGCGACGATATCGTCGAAAAAGAGGGCATCCGGCGCGCTCTTCAGGCTATTGAGAGTGCTGACAGGATTTTGCTTGTCGTTGATGCGTCACTGGATACCGTAACCCCGGGAAATCTCGTCAGCTATCTATCTGAGCTCGGCTTCAGAAAACTGACCAATGCCGTCGACCCCAGCAGGGTCACAATCATCCAAAACAAGATCGATAAGGCGAACCTTGAAGAGGGCATCCACAAAGACCACGACCAGCAAGGCAACATAATCACCACCCTTCATATATCTGCAAAAAATCAGGTAGGGCTTGTGCTGTTGAGGGACCACCTAAAGGATTGCATGGGTTACCAATCAGCGGGGGAGGGCTGTTTTATCGCAAGACGTCGACATCTTGATTCGCTGGAAAGCGCTCGGATATGTCTGCTTCAAGCAGAAACCCAACTGCTGGGTAAAGGTGCTGGTGAACTGGTAGCCGAAGATCTTCGACATGCACATCAACATCTTGGAGAAATTACTGGTGAATTCTCCACCGACGACCTTCTTGGAAAGATTTTTTCGAGTTTTTGTGTAGGGAAATAGGTTTTTTTGCTTGTCCATATCCTTGTAATAACCTGTATATAAACCAAGGATTGATCACTTTTATCAGTGGATAGAAAACGCAGCCGAATCATCCCCATGTATAAGTCAGCTATTTGTGCACAGCACACACAGAGTTTCTAAAGAGTTTAAACAGACTCTATCAACGCAGTTATCTTTCTATTAACTATCTGATTTAAATACTATTAACGATGTTTTCCACAGAAGTGTGCCTCACCATATTCATTAACAGCATTAAACTCTTTTCATATTTACATACATATAAATTTATACATTTATAATTTCTTACAAACCTCTTCAGCTTAAATTTCCTCTTGGAATTTAATACTTCAATTTTGAATTCCAGGGCTTATACTTATCGGCCCTTTGTTTCGGTCAAAAACCTGGTGTCTCATGGATTTTTCAAAAAAGTACGATGTGATTGTCGTTGGTGGCGGCCATGCCGGCACCGAAGCGGCTTTGGCAGCGGCCCGAATGGGTTCGCGTACTCTGTTGATAACTCACAATATTGAGACGTTGGGACAGATGTCGTGTAACCCAGCCATTGGCGGTATCGGTAAGACTCATCTGGTCAAGGAAATCGATGCTCTAGGTGGCGCAATGGCTCGTGCAACAGATCGCGGGGGCATTCAGTTTCGAGTCCTGAACAGTAGCAAAGGGCCTGCTGTCCGTGCGACGCGAGCACAGGCAGACAGAATTTTATACAAAGCCGCTGTTAGAAGCATTCTGGAAAATCAAGAGAATCTCGATATATTTCAACAGCCTGTAGAAGATCTCATTATTCACTCGGAAACAGTGGCTGGTGTCGTGACTCAGATGGGTTTGCGCTTCTTCGCACCAACCGTAGTTTTGACAGCGGGTACTTTCCTGGGCGGTAAAATACACATTGGCCTGGAAAACAGCTCTGGAGGCAGGGCGGGTGATCCACCCTCGATCGCTCTGGCACAAAGACTGAGAGAACTTCCCTTCAACGTCGGCAGGCTCAAGACGGGCACGCCACCACGAATCGATGCCCGGTCAGTGGATTTTTCAGTGATGACTCCGCAGGCGGGGGACACACCAGTTCCCGTGATGTCCTACCTGGGTCGTGCAGAAGAGCATCCACAACAGGTCAATTGCTATATCACGTCTACCAACGAGCGTTGTCATGAAATTATCCGTGGCGGGCTCGACCGTTCTCCGATGTATACAGGGGTAATCGAGGGGCTTGGTCCTCGTTATTGCCCGTCCATCGAAGACAAAGTCATGCGCTTTGCCGACAAGACTTCACATCAGGTTTTCGTGGAGCCCGAAGGCCTCAGCACTCACGAACTCTACCCCAATGGCATCTCCACCAGCCTGCCATTTGATGTGCAGCTTGCTTTGGTCAGACAGATCAAAGGGTTTGAAAATGCGCACATCACCCGACCCGGTTATGCCATCGAATACGACTATTTCGACCCGCGCGATCTGCACTATTCGCTCGAAACCAAGTTCATCAAAGGTCTCTTCTTCGCGGGTCAGATTAATGGCACTACCGGATATGAAGAAGCCGCCGCTCAAGGGTTACTGGCAGGACTTAATGCTTCGTTGTACGCGCAAGGCAAAGAGAGCTGGTGCCCACGTCGTGATGAGGCGTATATCGGCGTTTTGGTAGATGATCTGATTACGCTCGGGACAACGGAGCCGTATCGAATGTTTACCAGTCGTGCCGAGTATCGCCTGCTGTTGCGGGAAGACAATGCGGATCTGCGACTGACCCCGAAGGGCAGGGAGCTGGGCCTCGTGGATGATGAACGCTGGGAGCATTTCAGCATCAAGAAAGAGGGCATTGGCAAAGAACTGTCACGTTTGAAAACCTCGTGGATTCAACCAACCTCCGCCAAGGCTGAAAAAATCAACAAGCTGCTTGAGAAGCCAATGGTCCGCGAATACAGTCTCGCAGACCTGCTTGCCCGGCCGGAAGTCACTTATGAGACTCTCACGCAAGCAATCTCCGAAGTGTCCGCAGACTTGCCAGTATCTCCGGAGCTGGCGAGACAGATCACCGAACAAGTTGAGATTCAGCTGAAGTATCAGGGGTACATTGATCGTCAGGAAGAAGACATCAAGAAACTGAAACGCCAGGAAGATACGCCTTTGCCAGAGGATTTTGATTACCAGCAGATGCAGGGTCTCTCCAACGAATTGAAGCAAAAGCTGCAGAAAGTTCGTCCGGAAAACATCTCCAGAGCGACCAGAATTCCAGGCATGACCCCGGCTGCCATCTCTCTGTTGCTGATATATCTGAAAAAATACCAGGCAGTCCGCGCTAAGTCGGCCTGATCAACGCGGATCGGTCTAACATGGCAAGCAAAGACATTGCAGAGAAGTTGCAGATTGGGCTGGATCAGCT
>JAUSMU010000249.1 GCA_030645995.1 Gammaproteobacteria bacterium
GTCGCCGCGCTGCGGTTCCCCCAGCCGCACGAGTGAGTGATGGGTCAGCGGCACGCGCAGGTCATAGGCCATCTTGTTGACGAAAATGCGGTCGCCTTCGATGATCGTCGGCTTCATCGAACCGGTGGGCACATCGCTCCAGTCCGCCACAGCGCTGCGGAACATCACCATCAACAACAGGAACAACAGCAGCCCTTTGAATTCATGCCATAGCCCGGTTGCATGACGGCGCAGCGTGGCCAGTTTTACGGGGTCGATCATGATATTTCCTCGTCAATTATTTATGCACAACAAAATTGCTTCAGCTCGACTGCACACGCAGGTCGCGCAACAACGTGCCCACCCGCAGACAATCCTCGTCATGCCCCGCATCGCGCCACGGTTCGTCCTTCGCGCTCTGCATCCACTCGCGCATGGGCGGCAAGGCCAGCAGGCGCTGAGCATAGGCGGCCGCCGCCGGTTCCAGAGTCAGACCATAGGTTTGCACGCGAAAAGCCACGGGGCAGAAGAATGCATCCACCGCCGTGAATTTTTCGCCAGCCAGGAAGGGACCGCCGAAACGGGTCAACCCTTCTGTCCACAGCTCATTGATCCGCGCGATATCGCGGCGCAACGCATCACTCTGCGCATGCAGGCGAATCTCGATGGCGCAGCTCATCGAACAGCCTTCGCGCAACGCCCCAAATCCGGAGTGCATCTCCGCTGCCGCCGCGCGTGCCCAGGCGCGTGTCATACGATGCACCGGCCACACGGTTGTGTACTGCTCGGCCAGAAACTCGGTGATAGCCAGAGAATCCCAGATCGTGCCCTGCTCCTCTTTGTTCTTTGTCTCGCCCCCAACGACCAGCGCAGGCACCTTGCCACTGGGGGAGAAGCGGCGGAACTCCTCCCAGTTCGAATGCGCGGCGAACGGCACCAGACGCTCCTGAAATGGAATCTCCAGCATGCGCATCAGCACCCAGGGGCGCAGTGACCAGGAGGAGTAATTCTTGTTGGCGATGTAGAGTGTGAGCATGTTGTTCTCTGCGAGCATTTTTATAAATGCACTTGATTAGAAATCCACCTGGTTAGAAATCCACCTGGCGATGCTGAGTACCCTTACCGGCAGTGATGAACATCAAGGTGCTCGGTGCATTCACTTTCGTGGTATGCCACATGCCCATGGGCACCAGTGCCCAGCTGCCCACATCGCGCAGTGGCATCACCTTGTTGCCGGTCTTCTTTTCCAGCACGAGATCGACGGAGCCGCTGAGCAGAATCACCATCTCATCGCCGCAGGGGTGCATCTCCCACATCGGCCAGTTCTCGCTGAAGCTGTGGGTAGTTACCAGATATTCGTTGTGAAAGTCGCCGAGTGATCCTTCCGCCAGATCCTGCCAGAACGTAAGTCCGACGGGCAGCACCTCGGCCGAGGCGTCGGGGCGCAGGCGCAGATAATTGCTGTGCAGATGGAAAGGGCCTGCTTCACGACTCATCCACGAACTCCCGACTGATGTTTTGAGGTCCACAACGCCGGGCTGTGCGCCCGGCTTTCCCGCATCATAGCGCCATCCCCCAGAGCCAGCAAGGACGCGCCCGTTGTGGTATTGTCCGGGCAAAATCTGCTCAGTCAGCACTCCTTTTACAAAGGTGAACCCATGCCCTTTGCACAACATTTTGCCACACACATTGCCCATCTTGGCGACCTCTACACCCGCGCGCTACTGGAAGCAGGCAGCGGTTTCGAGGCCGTGCTGTTGCACAGCGGCTCCGAGCATTACCACTATGCGGACGACCAGACCGCCCCTTTTCGTGCCTATGGCCACTTCACGCACTGGCTGCCGGTCAACCGGCCGAACCAGTTGCTGCTGATCGTCCCGGGCGAGAAGCCGGTGTATTTTCAAGTAGTCCCTGCCGATTTCTGGTACGAGCAGGACATCGCGCTGGAAGACTGGGTCGCGGCACAGTTTTGCGTGGAGCGACTGCCCAGCAGCAGTGCGGTAGCGGAGCATCTCGCGAAGCGCGGTGTGTCACTGGCGCGTCTGGCCTTCCTCGGTCAGAACACTCACTACGCAACCGCCATCGGCATTCCTGCCGCCGCACACAACCCCACTGCTCTGCTGAGCTGGCTCGACTATCAACGCGCCTGCAAAACCGACTATGAAGTGGCCTGCATCCGCAAAGCCAACCGTCAGGCGCTGCGGGGACATACTGCGGCACGCCTCGCGTTCGAGGCAGGCGGCAGCGAATACGACATTCACATGGCCTATCTGCAAGCCTGCTGCGTGCTCGACGAAGAAACGCCCTACACCAACATCGTCGCGCTGGACGAGAAGTCCGCGATCCTGCATTACCAATACAAACGTCGCAGCAGTGGTGCACACAGTCAGGTGTTGCTGATTGACGCGGGCTGCCGCAGCAACGGTTACTGCTCCGACATCACCCGCACCAGCACGCGCGAACACACGCTGCCGCTGTTCAGTGCGCTAGTCGATGCTGTAGAGGCATTGGAAATAAGTTTAGTGCAGCGCGTGGTGCCCGGCATTTCCTACGTGGACATTCATCAGGCGGCGCAGCGCGGCATCACGGAAATATTGCGGGAGACAGAAATTTGCGGCGGCTCACTGGACGAGTTGCTGGCGCAGCGCATCAGCACGCTGTTCATGCCGCACGGCGTCGGCCATCTGCTGGGGATACAAGTGCACGATGTCGGCGGACGCCAGATCAATACGCTGGGCGACATCAAGCCACCACCCGCCGAATACCCCGCCCTGCGCAACACGCGCGTGATCGAGCCGGGCCAGGTGTTCACCATTGAGCCGGGGCTCTATTTCATTCGCCAGTTGCTCGACCCGGAGCGCAACTCGGCACGCGGGAAATTGATCAATTGGAATCTGGTGGACAAGCTGCTGCCGCTCGGCGGGATTCGCATCGAGGACAATGTACTGGTGAC
>JAUSMU010000251.1 GCA_030645995.1 Gammaproteobacteria bacterium
ATGCAACGGAACGACTCCTATGATAGACAAGCGATTCTTCGAAGAGCTCAGCCAGCAGATCAGCAAGCTTCTGCCGCAAGCCGGGACAGTGGGTGAGGATGTCCGCAAGGCCGTCAACTCTGCGCTGCAGAAGGGCTTCGAGCGCCTCGACCTGCTGACGCGCGAGGAGTTCGACGGCCAGCGCCGCGCTTTGGCCCGAGCCGAGGAGCGCATCGCGTATCTGGAGAAGGAGATGTCCAGGCTTGAGCAGATGATCAATGAGCTGGATGAGGGGCCGGGGGAGAGCACCGACACAACTCACTGAAAGCTCGCATCCACTTTTCAACTGCTTGCCTGATCAAGCACAGCTCCCTGATTGAAATACTTCTCCATCCGCCGATAGGCAATGGCCTCCGTCAGGTCGCGCTCATGAATAGTGGCGCGCTGTTCAAGATCGGCAATGGTGCGGGCGATTTTCAGAATTCGATGGCAACCGCGTGCGGACAGGCGAAGTTTGTCGACGGCCAGCGCCAGCAATCGTTCGCTGCTTGCATTCAGTTCGCAAAAGGCCTCGATGTCCGGATTGCCCAGATCGCTGTTGAGTTTGCCGCAGCGCTCTTTCTGCAAGACGCGGCATTGCAGGACTCGCCTGCGCACAGTATCGCTCTCGGAAATGCCTGCTCTGCTGACTTCGCCTTTGGCCGTCACAGCGCGCAAGTCATGATGCGCAATCCTCGGCACTTCAACAATCAGATCGATGCGATCCAGCAGCGGGCCGGAGATTTTCTCCAGATAGCGCTGTACCTTCTCCAGTGTGCAACGGCAACGGCCCTGCGGATCGCCATAATATCCGCAATGGCAGAGACGCGTTGCCTTTTTGCCATTCGTGCGAATACAGCGTAACTGCTTGATTCCTAAGGCATGGGACTTTCACCCTACTACTATAGGGGAGCATATGAAGAGAAGGAGGTTAGAACTGGGGCTGTATCAGAAGGATGTGGCTAAGCTCTTTGGCGTCACCCTGTTCACCATTATCAACTGGGAGAAAGGTCGGACTGAACCCACGATTAGCAATATTCCCACTCTTATATGGTTCCTGGGCTATAACCCCGCACCACTTGAACAGGCCACTTCTATAGCTGATCACCTCAGGGCATGGCGAAGGAATCGTGGCCTCACCCAGAAAGAGGCAGCCAGAAGTCTTGGGATTGATCCGTCCACCTGGTCAAACTGGGAAAATGGCGGGACGATTATGTGCCTGAACCATCGACGCTTAGTGGCGTCCTTCCTTTGCATTCCAGAGGAGATTATTTATACAGACATGAAGATACAATGGAACAATCTGCACGGAAAGGGCGCATAGAAGCTGCAGAGCAAGCATTTCACCTCAATGTTCCAATCAGTCCGACTGAGGTTGGCCCCATCCCCCCTGCGCATGTTCAGTTCGCCTCCAGAGGGCCGAGTGTTCGCAAGTGTAACGAAACAGATGTTTGGTGCAATTGCCTAGCCAAACCGGGTACATGGATGCTGGAGTCGTCAAGGGGTGCCATTGAGACTACGGATAATACCCTCAACGGTGGCCGCTTCTGTCCCCCAGAATACGCCTTCGTACAAATAGCCGACATTAAAATTCTGCGGGGATGAACTGTTCTGTGGATTTTTCCAAAGAAACAGTAGGTATCGTTCACCGGGGAAGAATGTTACGACTTTGCTCGACAGAGGTGTTGCTGAATGAGATCCAACTCGTGGGAGCCGAACTACAAGTGTCCGGTCTATTGTTTCATTGATTGAACCTTTTATCGATTCCGAGTAGTCGGAAAATTCGGAAGAAGTTATCAACCCCTGTTCATGCATAGCCTCGAGTTGACGAAGACGTTCACTGAGTTCGCGCTGACGCTCCGATCTCGCACTCATTCTTAACTCCCTGACCGCTCCACGGGACATCATCCAGTCCTTGTATGGCAGGTTGTCTGACAAAACTGTCACAAGAACGTCTTGCACAGGGCTTTGGCTTTCTTTATAGATGTGACTGGGGAGTAACTTCAACTCTACAAGATCGATGGGCTGACCAATGTCATCCTGATCTGCATAACTCGAGATTTCCAAGAATTGGCCGGAAACAACCATATCAGCTTGAAGATATAGTAGCTCAATCTCGGATCTCAAGTCAGGAGAGCCTGCTAGTGCATCTTCTGCTGCGAGAAGATCGGTACACATGACACATAGACAGCAAAAAAGTCTGAGCATTCTGTACATGCTATCACTCCTATGAGAACCGCTGGTTTCAAACCAAGGGTATGTATTATCACTTGACCAGGCTATCCAGCGTAACGCTTTCCAACGCAGTCTCTTAGACAGGCTAGTAGGGAGAAGTCTGAACCTCCGTGAGAACATCACTGGAACATGTTGTGCCGTGCGAATACAAGCCCTGGTCGGCGTGATCCGCATGCGCACCTTGTATAGCCGACTCAGCAGTGATAGCTGCCGCCACTACGCCAGCAAATTCGGTCCTGGCTGCTTCGCACAATGGGAGCGTATCGTAAAGTGGGCGTGTCTGCATCCAATCATTGCCGACGGAATATGCTGATTTAAATCCGACCGCGTGAATGCTCTCATGTTGCTCAGTCCAATTGATATTACTTGTGGTTCTAGCGACAGGTGTTGTGCAGCTTGAACCTACGATAGGCTCCAAATGTGTAGAAATTTTCATGAAAGAAGTGCTGTCCGTAACTGCACCTCCTTCAAGTCTATATTTTTTTGTCCCGCCCGAACACACTTCTGGGCATGCGCTCGTAATGTAACCCCCAACCTGAGTATTACCAAACATTCCTCCTCCAATGTAGGGGCTAACGGAGGAAAAAAAACTGGGATTGTATGTTGATCCATCGTACAGCGGAGCTGGATTCGAAGCGTCCGAGCACTCATTTACCACCAATGTGTCTTGACCAGGGCTTGTAGACTGCCCCCAATAATTGGAACAATAGACTGTATAAGTTCCTGCATCACTAAGGCTTACTACCACTGGGACATTACTGCCTTGAGTTGGTGAAAGGGGTGAGCCGCCTAGTGTGCATTGATTCACCACGCCCGAAGCGCCCCACGAAAAGTAGACTGTCTGCCCTACAATTGCAGTATTTGGATTGATGTCAACAAACACACCAGTCGGATTGCCGTACGTTTGACTGTGGGAACACTGGCTGAATGTTGAAGTCTCGTAGTAAAACTCTGGCGCATTATAGGTTCCAATAGCGGCGGCACCACTCCATCCCCAATAACCTGAGCTGTATGGCGTGTCCGCAATTGTTTGAGAACCACCGCTCGAACTTGCGGACCAGTAACTGTCAATTACAGGCAGTGACGGATACGTCACTTCCGTCTTCATACCAAACGTTGGACCAAGTGCCGCATCGCCAGAAGAGTATGTAGATTGATGTGCGACGTAGGGAGTACTACCAATATAGTATTCATAGCAAGTGCTGGTCGTTGCAAAAGCGGCATTTGCTAGAAGAAGCCAACAGGTAGCGAACAGTAATTTTGTGCCTACTCTCATTTTATTCACCCATCAATTTGGTTTACGTAGCCGTTATATTTGAACTATTGATCCTTGAACCCTAAGTCACGCCTATGAACAAAATTGTCTGTAAGTAACTTTCGCGTCGGTACATTAAGTTCCTTTGTTATACGATCACAGCCACTGGCTAAGCGAGTTTCCATAACCTTTGGAAACTCTTTGCTGAAGCCAACGTAGTCAGTTTCCGAATAAGCCAAGCTTTCACCTTTCGCGAGGTCAGCAATTTGCGCTACTACCAATTCTTGACCCGCACTCGACAACCTTTTAATAACCGTCTCGTAATGACCATCTAGCTTCTTCTCATAGCTTTCTTCCGCGCTCAAGAAGATGGAGACGAGTGTTGCAACATCTTTAGCGCCCCATTGCTCGCCGATCTCTTTGCATGCAGCTCTTAAATCGCTTTGCAATCGCTGTTGAAAGGAAGTATCCGTATGATCGGGAAGGTGGAGCATTATCTGCGCATCAGAGTATGAAAGTTTCTGAAAAAGCATTGGATTTCCCAGTATCCGCAGGAAGACAGCACGGTACAGCTCACGATGCGGAATCGCATCAAGATTCTCTGCCGAAGTGGCCCGCAGCGTGTACGACTCCTGTCTCTCAGTAACGTAGCCATCTGAGTATGGAATGAAGCTTTCCTGAGCGTGACCAACACCGCAAAAAAGCAGAAGGAGCAGTGGAGTGACGCAGTATCCTGTTTTTGTACTCATTAGGTTCTCCTATTCAATGTTGTACAACACGAATACGCACAATTTAATGCTGTAGAAAAATCGGGCCTCAATACTTATCCCATCGCTCTTCACTTACATAAGAATGGAATGCTAGTTTTCTCTTATGCAATAATCAATCGTGTAGCTTTTAACCACTTTGATTACGTCCTGAAGATATCTCTTGGAAGACTTGACATATCGATAAACTTCCAGCCATGTATAAATATTGACCAGTCTGAATGACGGATCGCAGGCGTGTATTGATCGTTGCACTTTGAGTGTAGGAATGTCTGTAGGAATTTTTCATTCAACTTGAATAGTGCGTTAGAGCGAGGGGTATACGCGATAAACTCTCCTCTTCATGTTTGATGAGAAGTGGCCTCAGCGATCAAGGTTTCTAACACACAAGGGCAGATGACTATTTGTCTTATCCATCTGAAATGTTTCTCCGCTTGTAAATATGAGGCCACTAACGACCAGTTTCGGATATTTCAGAAGAACAGAATCTAGCCTGGAAGCGGGGCTGGGTAGAGAGCTGGAGTTGGAGCGACAGGAGGCTGCTCAGATTCTGGAGGTAGATTGTTGAATTGCAACGAAAGCTGATCCAAAAACAGAACATTTTTGTATTGAATATTAACCTATGCATGATAGCGTAAAGCCCCGCATTGACTCATTCTAACTGGGTCAGATATTACTGCAAATCCTGGGTCAATATTAGATGCAATTCAACACATATGGTGTCACAAAGGGAGAGGATCACACAGCACATCCAGTGCGTGACCCTCTCCACAGTAACCGGGTTTTACCCCGATCTTACGGACACTTCAAAGAAGCACTGGAACCGATGGGAAAGGCGATTTTTTCAACGGCCTGCTAGGGTAAGCGGTTGTCGATCGCAAAGGTAAACTCTCCCCGGAAAATTCCGTTAACTTCATACTCATACCTCCCCAACTGCAAGGAGTACACCGGAAGTGGCACCGTCTTGGTAAAGGGCCTGACCCATCCGACACACGCAACGTCAGCAGCTGGAACGCTTTTCGGATCATAGTACAGGAAGACTTTAAATTTATTCCCCAAAATGGATATGTTGGCACTTCCTACCTCCGAGCAACCGGCATGATTCATACCTGAAATTTTCAAGAACACCTGCACCGGGAACGATTCCGTTTTTATAAGTTCAACATTTGCTATCACTTTCACCGAGACACCAGTTCTGAAGTCGACCAGTCGCCATAAATCATCCTTAAAGAATTCAACGACAACGTTCTGAAAGAAGCCTGGCTGACTTGAGCTATCTACATATGGAATACTCAGCCGAGAGGTACTAGCTGAATACGCCGGATTGTCTTCAGCAATTGAAATGTTCGGCGAAAGTGCACAAAGCATAAATGCCCAAGCGGCATGATTAACATCCATGATGTATATCCTTAATAAATCGCACGCATATACAAAACCTGCTTGTCGCGATATTTATCGCGCAAGCAGGCTCGAAGATTTGCCAATAGCGAAAGCGCGTACCTACCACTGTTGCCAAATAAACCTTGATGTCGCACCTATCTAGCTACAGCGAATTCTTACTATCAAGAACGAAAGTGCCGGTGAACTTACCATTTACAGTATACGAGTACGTGCCTGAATCCAGGTCGTATACAGATAAAGGGATCGTTTGACTAAACGGGACCATCACTGCCGAACAGTCGATCGAACCAGGGGGGTGTTTATTCAGTTTGTAATATGCAATTACACTGAACTGGCTACCCTCCAACATGGTACTAACGTCTCCAAAATTGGTACAGCCGTCAGTGAAAGTACCAGATATTTTCAGAAAAACCTGCACCGGAGCTGATCCACTCTTTATCAATTCCACTTGGGTAATGTCGCGAATTGGAATCCCTTCATAAAGTTCAGAGACACGCCAGAGATTATTCCCAGCTGACTCAATCACCACATCTTGAAAGAATCCTGGCTTTCCATTCGCTTGAACGGCCGGTACCAGCAATTTTCCTGCGGAATACTCAGGGGAGTCGCTAGCAAACGAAGAACATGCAGCAACAGTCACTACACCAATAAGACAAACATCTGCGATTTTAATGATAAAACTCCTTATATTGAGTGACATCGCTTAGCGAGCCAGACTCTCCCACTGATCACTCTTCTACCGCAGAGAACGAAGTTTCAGATACGGAACTCGGGGCGAATCAATTCTGTGCACTTATTGCTAGCAAGTGAAGATTAAGCACCTCAGGGGCCTTTATCAGTACCACTTGGTCTGCGAGCTGATCTCCCGCAATCTGACTTTTTCTAAGCTCGGCACCGACACGAATGTAGACGTCATCACCATCTATCAGCAAAACCTCGCTATCTGGATTTCCTGTCATGCGCTCAATCAACACTTTGGATGAGACGTTGTACAAGTAGAGACGGCCAGATTGTCTCGTTTGAGAGTAGGCGATCCTTTCCTCCGGAGCGAGAAATGTGCCTGGTGAAAAGTTGAATGAAGCGTTGCTAAGCTCACTTTCGCGATACGCTTCTTCGCTTGCAATCCATTCTCCAAAACCTCTAACTCTCAACAGATTGCCGTTAACAGTAATCGAAGACCATTCCTGAGCATTCTTGTCGTAGGCGTATAGGGTCGTTTGGTCACCATGTGCCGATGTAGTCAAGGTTGGGGTCGTAATAAGCCTGACTTCATTATTGTTGACTACCTGAAAGATAGTATCCTCTCGTTTAAGCGCAAGCTCTTCAGGGAGCGTCCAATTCAAAGGAATCTGTTGAGAATAGCCAAAAACAGCATCTTTCCCAATCGAGTAAATTGAGCGAAGATCATCCCCTCCATCAACATTCCCTCCAGGGTAGCCAAAATTAACTGCGTATTTCAAATCATCTAGCGTAAGGGTGACGTGAACTCCACTCTCTACAACTATCCCCTCTACATGTAGATTCGCCTTTCCTTGGACGATCTCACCAATGACAAAAGCATATATCAGTTGATTGTCTGGCATCTCGAGCAAGTGACTGAATGCGTGTAAGCACGCTTTCGCAAATATCTAGTTCAAAGCTAGCTTTTTCCTCAATATTATCAATATCCACAACTGTAAGCTGAAGCAAACCTTTTTCAGGTTCGCTTCCGACAAGTACTAAACCGTGAGCGTGGTAAGGCCTGACAAAGAATACGTTGTCTTGTTGCTCCGCAAGCCTGTCTACTTCTAGCAACTCAGAGCCATTGATTTCATAGAGCACCACAGGGAAGTCCTCTGAAAAGAGGTTAAGTGGGCTTCCTGCGACGGAAAACATCTTATGATCTTGTGCTTGAGTGTTAATCGCCACACTCAACGCGCATATCAGCAATACCAGTTGAAAAGCAAACCAACTACGGCCTTGTTTACTCATTTGGAAAAACACGATTGATATCTGTTCAAAGTAGCTCCTAATATTTCTTATTTCCTTAAATTCTAAAATTACTCTACAACCATCATTGGCCTTTCCAATACTCTACCTCTCTAGATTTCTGTTGTCTGTAGGAAATATCTAGCAATGAGATTAGTTATAGACCAAGTGAAATGAAACTGAGAGCACTCAATATGCTCAGGCCGTTTTTGGAAGCAGCAAATGATTCGATATGAGGTGAACGGATTTGAAGAACGCACCGCGATTCTACTTGCGCTCTGCATCTGTCATTTCATTGTATAGCACAAACAAGGGCGTGCTTGATTCGCGTTCCGTATTCAACTGCCCGCACTATCGAGTATCGCCCCCTGATTGAAATACCTCTCCATCCGCCGATAAGCGATAGCCTCTGTCAGGTCACGCTCGTGAATTGCGGGGCGCTGCTCAAGATCGGCAATGGTCCGAGCAATTTTCAGAATTCGGTGGCAGCCGCGCGCGGACAGGCGCAGTTTGTCGACGGCCAGCGCCAGCAATCGCTCGCTGCTTGCATCAAGTTCGCAAAACGCCTCGATGTCCGGGTTGCCCAGATCACTGTTGAGTTTGCCGCAACGCTCCTTCTGCAAAACGCGGCATTGCAGGACTCGCCTGCGCACGTTGTCGCTCTCGGAAATGCCTGCTTTACTGAGATCGCCTCTGACCGTCACGGCGCGCAAATCATGATGCGCGATCCTCGGGACCTCAACGATCAGGTCGATGCGGTCCAGCAGCGGGCCGGAGATTTTTTCCAGATAGCGCTGCACCTTCTCTGGCGTACAGCGGCAACGGCCCTGCGGGTCGCCGTAGTAGCCGCAGTGGCAGAGACGCGTTGCCTTTTTGCCATACGTGCGGATACAGCGTAACTGCTTGATTCCTAAGGCATGGGATTTTCAGCCTACTACTATAGGGGAGCATATAAAGAGAAGGAGGTTGGAGCTGGGGTTGTATCAGAAGGATGTCGCCAAGCTCTTTGGCATTACCCTGTTCACCATTATTAACTGGGAGAAGGGACGTACGAAGCCTACGGTGAAGTTCATTCCGTCCGTTATTCAGTTCCTTGGCTTTGACCCAGAGCCACCAGAACAGCCCACCTCTATAGCTGACCGTCTCAGGGCAAAGCGAAGAGAGCTGGGGCTAGGCCAGCGAGAGACTGCTCAGATACTTGGGGTTGATGCCAGTACAGTGATGCGGTGGGAGGGCGGCAGGCGGATACAAGGGGTAGAGCACAGAAGGTTGGTTTCGGGGTTTCTGGCTATTAATGAATTAAGGCCGTTGAAAAGGTAAGTGTCACCAACCTCATAGCAGGCGTCTCCCTTGGGTGTAGAAATTTCTCATCAATACACCTTGTTCATTTAAGCATTGTTTATTACGAAGTTATGGGACAGCAGTGGTTCGAATATTAATCTGCAAGTCTGAATTCCAGCCCTTTGAGCCTGTAAATATTTCAGTGCTGTCTGGCAATTTCACCACGGCAACGTCATTTGGCTAAATCAGGAAATCCCGCCCTACTCCATAACCACAATGGCGTGTGTATATCTATAGGTAGCATACCAGTGCCGCGCAAGAGTTCATTCCACTCATTCGAGACAATTTCCCTATTGATAGCTGCTGCGTCCAAGTCCAATGACGTTACACCAAGCTTTATGCTGGCTTGTATAATATGCGTATCTGGAGCAATTGTGATCTCCTGCCTATTTGTAAGCTTAAGTGGGGTATATTCTCCCATTACATAGAGCCAATAGTTAAAGATTTTGCTACCGCTTAAATAAGGGAAGTCCTTTTTATTATCAACCTGAATGCATTTCCGAAGTTTAATAACATCAAGATCGTTTACTTTAAAGAGTTCTCTTATATCTCCATTAGAAAGCTTATTAATAGCTGTGGAGATACGCATCCAAGTGTCAATATGTTTATTCGGTTGTAATGCAAGTTTGTGCTTCGTCAGCTTTTCTCTAACTTCACTTATATCCATCAGTACAACCTTCCTTGGATCAAATATATCTACTGTGGACTGATCCAAGAAAGTTATCGCTGCAGCTTTCCATAAAGTATATGAATTTCTCTGATAGTTCAGAGCCATAGGAAGCGTTAGGAAATGAAAGTTATCTCTAGAGCTGACGTCAATTTCCTTAGGCCTCGCATCTTCTGGCATGACATCTCCACCAAGAAGACCTCTCTTGTGCATGCTTATTAATATCGCTATCTCATCAATAATCTCTTCACGGCTTCGTAGTTTCATATCTGGCATCTGGTTAATCTTAAACTGCATATGTTTTAAATTCATTTATTGATGTTAAATCAAGCGACGCGATTGTGTGATTATTCTCTAAACATCCTTTCTGCCATGCTGTGATAAGCATGCTTTGCCAATACTTAGAAAAGCCACTCAAGACCTCTACAGGAAATGGTCTCTTACCCAGTATACATTCACGGATTTCACTCTCTGCATTATACAGCCTAACAACACCTTCATTATTGAGCCTATCCATAGAAGGCATCACGCCAGGGTCACTAATTGAGTTATTGCTCAGAATCTTCTCAATACTATCTTCTTCTTCATTGTAATAATGGAATGAGGCTGCGTAATAATAGAACTTTCCCAAACCTACTCCGAGCTCCAAACTAAAATACTCGTGCAGCAATGAAAATAGAAAGATGTCGTATGGGAAAACCATGGCAGCAGATTGCGATCTCATGTGAAGCACGAATTCTAGCCGGTCATCACGGATCAAGAATTGAATCCCAGTTGCACAGGATAGGTCTAGTGGTGACTGGATAAGGTCTTGTGGGAAGTACAAAGGAAGAAACGCGCGACGACTACTTTTGTCATTTAGTAGTCTGGATTTAATTTTATCCCATTGCTTGTAGGTTCCGAACAGTCGGTCACCAAAGGCACTTTCATAATATTCTCCGTCACTTGAGAATGCACGTCCTTTTGAATTATAAAAAGAAATTGACTCTACATCCCTTCTTCCAGTTAACACCCAAAGAAAGTTTGCCACTGCAAATCCGAACGACATATTTCTTGGACTATTAGTAATGACTCTATTCCTTGGGTTTTCAAGGATGAAGCTATAGCCGATTATCTCCTTGTAGTCCTTTAGCCTTTTCCCAAAGTGACTACCAACCGATGTTTTATCAGTCACGGAAGGGACTAATCTTCCCAATGCTTTGATGTCTTGCAATCCGCTTTGATATGCCTCATTTACTGATGAAAATACCTTCATCTAGGTACCTTTTTTATGACATAGCCGGTGACAATCGCAAGCTCAGAAATATCTACATTTATCGCACTCGCAACTCTAGTTATTGCAATCGAGATCGGTTCTTTATAGCCAACTGGCAGTTTTAGGTGAAACTCTGACGCAATGACAAGACCTGTGTCTTCTAACAATGTATTGAGCTCATCCTTTGTTGGACAAACTGAGATTACGCCAACATCCTCTCCAGTAGATAATTTAAATGTAGTTTCACCTCTTATCCTACCAGGCAAGTTTTCCGCCCATATATTGGATGGTGTAGTGAAAGCAAAAGCTCCTCCCATTTCTAATACCCTGGACACCTCTAAAAATAACCATTTTGAGATAAAGGGGTCAGCCAGCGAAGAAACTATAAGTGGAACAGATGAGCTTTTTACTGGCATACTTCTAGCCGAACATACGAAGCAGCTTTTTAAATAATCTGCCTTCATTTTACCCGATATCTCGATTCCGTATATGGGTGACCCTTTGTAAGTAATGGTTGAAAACAACCAGCCATTCCCGGGACCTATTTCTATGATCGGCCTTTTTGGATGAAGATTTGAGAGTAAATCTGTCCAGAATACTAACGAAGCATCATGAAAGTTCTTTGTTGTTACCCTTTTGCTATCCACGAAATCAGGAGCGATTTTGTTATAACCATTCATATTTCTAAAATCGACTAAGGCAGAATGTCCCGTTTCTTCACTTATACAACATTGAATAAGCTTTATGAGATGCTCGCCTGCCTGTTCGCTGGATAAGCCACAAATGTTCAGCAGAATATCGAATCTTTCTGACTGTACTTCAAACATTTCCTTTGGTCGGCTACGACGTGATGGAGGGTATTGCTGATCATCCTGGTCTGTTAGCAAATCACTGCTATAGAGCAGTACGGTAACGCTCCTAAAGATATCTGATTCGAACTTATGATAATTATCAGGGTGAATCTCCTTTATTGGCACTCTGTTGCTATTTGTAATCTCAGTCAGTGACTTTTTGGATACTCCGTAATAGGTGCCATAAACGAAATCAAGATTTAAAAGCTCTCCCTTACTGAACAGGCTTTGTATTGTGGCCTCATCAACAAACTCATACCTTTCCTCCTGATCTCTTCTTGGCCTGCTTGTATAGCTTAGCGGCTGTTGAAATGTTTGAGGATGCGAGTCTAATAGATAACTTATAAGTGTCGTTTTCCCAACTCCACTACTTCCACTAATAAGAACAAAGACGGGCTTTTTTAAGTGTTTAATGTTCTCTGAAAAGGACATTTCCATCTCCATGCTCTATGCAATATCGACATTTGGCACAGTTTGTATGCGTTCTTTCTTCTGGACATAAAAGACCTGGCATCAGCGCACTGTCAGTATCTTGTGAATACACAAAAGATACACGCCATCCATTGGGGGGGTCAGGCATAGTTTTGTCCCAAGACGCAAATAGCTGAAAGTTATGCTGGCTTTTTAAGATTTCTAAATCGTCTAACAATTCGCCTACGGCCCAAGACCTTGTATATGCCCAGAAGCTTGCCTTAGGACACTTTTCAGAGATTCTTCTCCAGAACCTAATGTAATCATTAGAAAAGAAATCTCCAGATGAGTGCACCCTAACTGCGCATCTACCGATAGGCTTATTAAGTTCGTTAATTAGAAATTGCTCTAACTCGCTGCGATTACGTTCAAAGCAGAGCAGATTAACTTCCCATTTATCATGTGCGTATACCTCTTTTCTCTCATCAGCGTTATAACAATGAGTAAGACACCATTTAGATGCCCCTGGACAAGTTCTTACTGTCGGCATATTCCAAACGAACACTGATGAATATGCTTTACTTTTGAAACCTACTTTTTTATTTCCACTTTCTAGATATGGAGTTAGAGGTGTTTCTGACCTTTCTGGATTGTCTCTTAAATTTTGTAAAAATATTCCTCTCCACTCCACTCGCTCATTAGTAGGAACTTCCCTTTTTGTTTCATTCTTATTCATACATCCTCCGCTACTTTTATATGTACCGTTGGTTGCCATGAGTATTAGTGGCTTTAAATTTGGGGCTTCACCGTTTCAGGTGGGTAGCCTCGATGTCACCCTTTGATTGCAGCCGGATACAAATCCAGCCCGCCACAGTGAAAGTAAATGGCGTTGAGAAAACGCTCTTTTTTGCGAAATCCACACGCCCGCCTTATGATGCGCTGAATGCGGCTGTTCATACTTTCCGATTTCCGGAGGTGCCCTTCATTTTATTACCTCAGCTTCCTTTACCAAACAGATTGGATTTCGGAATTCAGTGCGATCCTAAATGTCCGCCACGTACTTACCACTCCACGTCTCCCAAGGCTTACGCCTTAAGCGACCTCGCAATCACCTCCGCCACCGCCTTCCTCCTCTGTATCACATCCTCGGGCGAAACCGTCTGCTGCACCGTCCGCACCTTGTACCCCTTCACCACTTTCTCGGTAGTGGGCGGCACTCCGAGACTGTCAAGATACGGAAGGAGACCTTCCGCAGTCAGATACCGCACCTTCCCCTGATCCTTCTCTTCCAGACTCTCCTCAATAAACTTGGAGAGTCCCTGTATATGCCGTTCGGTACTCCCAACCAAGACCACCTCTGAGTATCCGTGAGCAAGACACTTCTCAATGCCTCCCAGCTCCCAGTCTTTGGTCGTGGTCATCGATACCTGGAAGGCTACCCTGTGTCCATCTCGTGCCAGAGACACATCCACCCTTCCCGCACCACCAAGGATGGTCTCTTCTATAGTGGCACGGAATCCACGCTCTTCCCCCAACTGCTTGATAAGGTGCTGCAGGTATTTGTGCTGCCTGCCACCGCGTCCAGGTTCGGGAATGTCCTTTGGTCTGACCTTTGATACCACCACAGACTTAGGAACCAGAGGCAAGGGTACTTCCTCAACGAGAGTTTCCTCTTCCACGACCTGCTTCTTCTGAACCTCTAGCTTCTTGCTCTCCCTCGTCACTTTCTGTGCAGGTTGCGGGAAAGGAATGTCCGCAGGCAGCATCGGCGGCGCACTATACAGCTCCCTGTTGCAATCAATCAGGTACTCATACTCATAGTCCTCGATCTGTGGCCTGCCCTCCACAAACCCAAACGGTATGGAGACCGAGATAGCCTGTCTGGTGTAGTTTTTGACGAAGCAGGCGAACTCCGTATGGTTCTTCTCCTTTTTCTGGGACAAGAGGAAGTCACTCTTGCACCTGAACTCAGCATCAAGAGTGTTGGCATCCTTGGCACTGACGCCCCCTGCGAACTTGATGGTGGTCGAAGCAAGAACAGAGGAACGCAGCCCTGCACTCAGTTGGTCCAAATTTTGATGGGCGAAAATGAGCCCCACCCGATATTTTCTGGCCTGATTCAGAAGATTGGAGATGTTGTCGTCAAAGTAGTCCTGGCACTCGTCAATGTATACGAAGGAAGGTCTCCGCATGTGTGGTGGCATCGCTGCCCGTTGTATAGACGCCTGTGCAATGAGCGCAATGAAGAACCGTCCAAAGATGGCCGCACCATCCTGCCCGAGCAAATCCTTCGCGGTATTGATAAGGATAATCTTGCCTTGATTCAGCAGCTCAAAGATATCAATGCGGTTCCGCGAGTGAGAGAACATCCGCTCCAGTGACGTATTGGAAAGCACACCCCAGAGTCTCGTGAGTATCTGCTTCTTGGTCTCCCTGAACTTGGGCTCAAAGAACTGGCTCGCAAAGAAGCTCCGAGCCGTGCCTGTGAGCTTCTCCATGTATGGCTTGAAGCGGTCTCCATCCTCCATAAGCTCACGGAGGGTATGAATGGTGGCATCAGGTATCTCCATGAGGAGTCTCGCCAAGTATCTGAAAATAAGCCCCTGTCTCTGGGTGAGGTCTGCACCGAGGAGCGCTCCAAAGAAATACTCATAGAGTTCAATGGTGGCATTGAGAATCTTCTCTCTATCCACGGGTGCGTACCCTGAGAGTCTATCTCTATTGAAGTCGAACATATTGAGGCAGACAGGGTGCTCGATGTCATTGGGATCAACCAATACAAACCGCTCTCTGAACTCTGGATCACTGAAGAGATCAAGATGGGAGATGGTGCGGATGAGGTCTCCCTGGCTATCGAGTACGACCACCGAACGACCATCCTCCTTTGCCCGCACCAAATCATGATGGATGAGGAACTGCATCATCTGCGTCTTGCCGTGTCCTGTACCACCAACGATATGCGTATGCTCAAAGCGAGCAGGAAATGGAATGGCAAAGGGCAGCTTCCGCGTGAACAAACGATGGAAGGGTGTCCCATGCAGGTACGTGTCGACGAGGGCTCGCGGATCAGTGAGCTTGCTCTGTGTGGGGAGGATCAAGTTCGGAGCACGCTCTCCACGATAGTCTCGTGGTACTCCTGATGCTCTATATAGATTGTCTTCTATATTGTCCCGCATCGCTTCAAAGAGCTTGGCATTCGATATGTCGACATCGTAAAAGGTACGAAGGGTTCTCTCGATAACCTGTGGCAGGTCCTCACAGAGGTCATAGACATGTGCTGAGGGAAAGACCACCGAATCATCATCTGAAAGACCTCCCTCATCCACATCGATAAACGCAGAAGGAGGAAAGTATTCAAGGACTCCCTGAATGAGATACACCACCCTGGTTCGCCAAATCGGTAGGAGCGTATCGTGGCGTCTCAAGAAGCGTTCATGACGCCTTAGTGCTGCCCGCATTCGCACTGACTCAGAGACATCAGAGGGGTCAAGCTCCTCTATGGTGGGGAGTTCCCCCACGATAGCATCACCATATAGGAGTGCATTGATAAGGTTATAGAGTGCATCAGCCAAGGGAAGGCCAGGGGTGCCCCACCGCTCTTCTATTGCTTCATCAATAACATTCACAATGAAGGTTGTTATTGAGGCATCGGTGTATAGCGGGGATTGTTTGTGTGCCTGCCTCAGTTCTGTCAAAAGCTTCACCATCTCCCTGTGCTCGCGTGTACGGGGAGAGGATTGAAGCCATGAGAGCCAGTTCATTGTCACGTAGCAGAAATCTCGATCACTTCCTCCCCACCAAAGTTACTCGCTGCACTGAGTACCGCAGAGAAGGTATGTGCTGCCTCTTTGACCTGCTCCTCAACGGCAAGCATCTCAATGATGTCTTTGCATTCAACGAGCTTCCCATTCTCAAGGTCATTCACGGAGATAGTGATATTGATCATCTTCAATGCCATACGAGATGCAAGACCAATAAGCCCACTTCCAGGATCAATGGTTTTGATACGCTCATAGAGCATGGTGTCGCCAAGTTTGTATTTCTTGATGTTCGCTTTTTCGTCAGCGGAGAGTTGTGCACGTACGGAGAGTGAGAAGGTGACCTTGCCAAGCATGCCTGATTTTTGATCACGTCTGATGAGTAGCTTCATTATGGAACCGTCCCTAGTTTGTTTTTATTAAAGAGGGTGTATACCGCTCGTTTGAGTATACCCCCACAATTAGTGGGAGTGGAAGAGGGTATTTGGATTGAGGGTATGAGCACTGAACGGAATACTTGGTGCACCGTCAATCATGAGCTTGAGGTATACGTCGTAGTTTGGAAGGTTGAGGAGGTCAACAGGTTTAAAGACTGGCTCAAACTCCCGTGCAAGAAGATATGCATCCTCTGCCCCCACACGGAATGATATGAGTGTTCCTGCATTCCCCAAGACTGCATGACGGACGTCTGGCTCGATCTGGAAAAGGTGCTGGTTTGCGAGAGTGAGCGAAACCCTGAACTTGCGAAGCTCCGAGATCATGTTCGCCACTGAGAGCGTGGTGAAGGTCTGAAACTCATCTATGTATATATGGAAGGGACGGCGCTCACTCTCAGGTATGTCTCCGCGACTCATAGCTGCGAGGCCAAGCGTGGTCACAAGGATTGCTCCAAGGAGCGAAGCGGAGTCCTCTCCCAGTCGTCCCTTAGCCAGGTTCACGATGAGTATCTTCCCCTCGTCCATAGTGGAACGGAAACTCAGCATCTGAGGTGCATCAGTGAAGATACGCTTGAGCTTCGGATCGGCGAGGAAGGCGCCCACCTTGTTTTGTATTGGGGCAATCATTTCCTGACGGTACCTTGGGTTGTATGCGGTGAACTCATGCTCCCAGAAGGTGCGTACCTGTTCATTCTTTAGACGTTTCACCACTGACGCTCGATAGTCCTTGTCTCGGAGCATTCGCAGTATATCAGGCAGGGTGGCGTCACCTGCTTCAATGAGTGCGTAGAGCGTATTTCGGAGCACATGCTCCATACGCACACCCCATGCCTCGTCCCAGAGCTTCTTGAATGCTTCCATGAGACCAGAGACTGCGAGTGGGATACGAGAGGGATGTACCTGCTTGAGGGGGTTGTACCCAAACGGTTGCTCCCTATCGGGTACATCAAAGAACACGAGGTTGATTCTTCTTGATGCAGGTACAGCCGCTACCAATCGTTCTGCGAGATCACCATGCGGGTCAATCACACAGAGACCACGGCCGTAATGAATATCCTGGAGGGCTAGCGTCTCAAGGAGTGTGGTCTTGCCTGCTCCTGTACGGCCAATCACATACAAATGGGAGAAGCGATCCTCCTGCTTGATCCCGAATGCTCTATGCGGGAAGCGGGCGTTGGTCTCTGCAAAATACGAGATGTCTGGGTTGTGTGTCATGGAGAAAGCATAGGGACTCGATGTGTTCTCCGCACGAAGGGAGAATCTGCTATATGGGCAACTTCTCCTGCCGTTTCAGGAATGTTGTGCTACGGTTGAATAGTACACGGATGTTCATTTACCAACACGGAGGATTCCATCATGGATCCACATGCACTATCTGATCGTGAGCTTCTATGGCTCCTGATCGGCAGAGATACCACCGAAGTCTTGTATCATGGTCGTCTCTCTCCCTTAGTACTGGGAGAGGGTGACGTGACCGCACACCCACTCCTTGCGTCAGCGATGGAAATATCCCGCAGAGTATTACGAGAACTCCTCTGTGACAGGGAGCCTCTCACCTCGTCAGATATTACGAGGGAATACTTGATTGCTCACTTTGCAGGGAAACCTTATGAAGTGTTCGTATGTCTCTATCTTGATAACCAGCATCGGGTTATCACGGTGGAGGATATGTTCAAAGGGACGATTGATGGTGCTGCAGTGTATCCACGGGAAGTGGTACGGAGAGCACTTACCCACAATGCTGCTGCCTGCATCTTTGCTCATAACCATCCTTCGGGAGTTGCTGAGCCAAGTGCTGCAGATCAGAGTATTACCTCACGGCTTAAGCAGGCACTTGCGGTGATCGACGTGCGTGTTCTTGACCATATTGTGGTGGGAGGGAGTGACGTGGTGAGCTTTGCAGAGAGAGGGATGATGTGACGAGACGGCCACCTATCGAGGGTGGTCGTCTTTATGTATTGCCTATTTGACGGAATGCCGTACCATTAAGCTCATGGGTGCGTCTTTCGAGTCTCAACAAAAAAGTCTTTTATATGAAAATTAAGAACATTGCAGTCAGGAACTTTAGACGCTTAGAGTCAGTACAAATTGGTATTGAAGAGTCTGAGACAATATTCGTAGGGGCAAATAATAGCGGCAAGACTTCAGCAACAGCAGCGTTCCGTTGCTTTGTTGATGGCAAAGACTTTAAGGTTTTTGATTTTTCGGTGGCTAGAATAACTGATATCGATCAATTTGGAAGTCGCGTAGTCGAAAGCTTGATGCCAGCCATTGAGCTAGACATCTGGTTCTCAATAGACATCAATAGTATCGCTTTCGGACGAGCATTCTCCCTCCTTCCTCAGTTATCAGAAGATTTTAGCAGTGTAGGCATACGGCTCAGGTATGAGAATAGAGAACATGAGGCAATGCTTGCGGAATATGAGACTGCATACCCCATCAATGCGAACGGCCTCAGGAAAAGAACACTGTCTCAGTTCCTGGCGATAGATGGGAATCTAAAGCGCTACTATCAGATCACATACCATTCAATCGACTCTAGAGAAGAGGACGTTATTCTCACCCAGCTTGAGACAAATGAAGGAAAGCGATTATTAGGCGAATTAGTGCGAATAGATTTTGTTGATGCTCAGCGGTATATAGACGATGAGGACGTTAGCCGAGGTAATCGACTATCTGCTGCATTTGCCACCTTCTACAAGAAGAATCTGGAACAAGCCGAAGTATCAGAAAGTGCACATGCGGTGATTGATGATAACAACCAGAAATTGACGGAGCACTACAGAACAACATTCCAGGGGATTTTTGATGTCATTCGAGGACTCGGGATACCATCTGTCAATGACCGAGACTTGAGACTCGTATCATCTCTTAGTCCAGAGGTCGCCCTCACAGGCAACACTGAACTTTTCTATGTGGACGCCGTACGTGCACATGAGCTTCCAGAAACCTATAACGGCCTTGGTTTCAAAAATCTAATTTACATGGCCATACAGATAAGCCATTTCCATTTGCAGTGGATGCACACTGAAAAGAACCGTCCACTATGCCAATTGATATTTATCGAGGAGCCTGAAGTCCATTTGCACGCACAAGTCCAACAAGTCTTTATTTCCAATATTTGGAAAATTGTATGTAACGCCGCAGGGGAAGCAGGCCAAGAATCACTAATCCCTCAATTGATTGTGACTACACATTCGTCACATATTCTGGATGCAGTTGATTTTCCCAAAATACGCTACTTCCGAAGGTGTTTAATAGCAGGAGAAGAAAGAGTAGATGCACAGGTACTGAATGCTTCAGAGGTGCATAGTCTGAGAGATTTCAGGCCAGATGCAATCGGTAATGTAGGCGATGCTGACTATATAAGCGAGGCTGAGGCTCTTCAGTTTCTTACAAAGTATCTAAAACTAACTCATTGCGATTTGTTCTTTGCAGATGCGGCAATTCTGGTCGAAGGTACTGTCGAAAAGCTGTTACTTCCCAGGATGATTGAAAGAGCAGCACCTGGTCTAAGAAATAAGTACCTTACGATACTTGAAGTAGGTGGAGCGTACGCTCATCGTTTTCTAGGATTAATGCACTTCTTGAATATTCCACATCTGATAATAACTGATCTTGATTCAGTTGAAGCAGGTGGGACACGTGAGGTATGTATAGCAAACGCTCCTGGTGCTTTAACAGCGAATGGAACCCTGAAAGCAATATTCAACCTCCGTGATGTTGCAGCACTTTCTCTTTTGAGATTTGAGCAGAAAGTGAATGTAGATGAGGTCAGGTGTGTTGTATTTCAGACAGAATCCAATGTTGAGGATGAAGGTAGCAATATGGCTATGAAAGCAAGAACATTGGAAGAGGCTTTCGTCTTCGACAACTTCCCTATTTTTAGGAATAGTCACATTAAGCTTGGTGTCACCCTACCAAATGACCTCCAAGAGGCATATGAATGTATCCACAAACGTATCAAGTCCTCAGCTTTTAAAAAGACAGAGTTCGCACTAGACATACTTAGCTCCACAGATGAATGGAATACACCGTCGTACATTGCGGAAGGCCTCATTTGGTTAGAGAGTACTCTCAATCGCGTAGCACCTGTCATTGCGGTACCAGAAGCCTAAAATTATGACAAATTTAATTCCAACAGATGCGGACAGAGAAGTAACAAGGTGTTTAGCCGAAAACCTTTGCTTTTCAATGGTTGCTGGTGCGGGCTCTGGAAAAACAACTTCGCTTATTCAGGCTCTTGAGCACATTCGTTCAGAGTTCGGGAAAAATTTGCGTCGTGACGGGCAGCGAGTAGCTTGCATCACCTATACAAACAGAGCGGTTCAGGTGATTTCTGGTCGGTTAAATCATGATGATCTATTTGTTGTGTCCACTATGCACAGCTTTCTTTGGAATGAGATAAAACGCTTTGCCATTGATATAAAAGCCATGCTTCGCGAGCATCGAATACCAGCACAGATTGATAAAGCTAGAGAGAAAGATAATGGCAGAGACACTAAGGATGCGAGAGCTGCGAGAGAGACGATTACTCGGCTTGAGGAAGAACTTGCACTAATCGAAGATGTTTCAGTCTTTACATATAGCGATGCTCCATTCAGCGATTATCGAAATGGCGGTTTAAGTCATGATGACATCATAGAAATTGCTGGATGTTTTTTCCAAGAACGACCGATGTTTAGGAAAGGCCTTGGTTTTCGATATCCATATATCTTTGTGGATGAAGCCCAAGATACTTCCAGCATAATAATTTCGGGTTTGAATCTCGCGTGCTCAGAGCAAGGCCTGCCCATAGTTGGGTACTTCGGTGACCCGTGGCAACAGATTTACGACAAAAGTGTTGGCGAGTTTGCTCCCCCACCACCTCCTCGCGGAGTGCAGATCACAAAAACAGAGAATTTTAGATGTTCTGTTAGTGTTATAGCACTGCTAAATGCATTCAGAGATGACGTTCAGCAATACCCAGCAGGAAAGAACGCTGATGTCCCTGGAAGCGTCTTTATCACTCTGGTACAAGCCGAAAATCCTCAAGGTCAAAGGAAGCGATACACAGAAGAGCAGATTGGGAGATCGTTGGAGCGATTAGACATAGTACTTGAGGGTTACGGATGGAGAGACCGAGAGGACATCATCAAATTGTTTCTTGTGAGACGAATGATTGCACGCAGACTCGGCTTCTCTGCCCTACACCAGTTGTTCACGGGTCAATTTGCATCGACTAAAGCTCAAGAAGGCTATGAGAAAGGAGAACATTTTCTCTTAGCACCAATTATAAAAATCATATGGCCACTTGTTGAAGCAAGTATTGCATCAAATAGTAGAGCTGCAATAGACATTCTTCGGCGCAGTAGCCCATCTTTTGATGTTTATGGGGATAATAGCGAAGTACCTCTTATCGAAATGATTAGACAGTCTAGTGCTAGGATTTCAGAACTTTCTCAAATCTGGGAACGTGGTACATTGCGAGATGTGTTTGCGTACTGTCGTGGCCACAAACTGTTTACTTTTTCAGACAGATTAAAGACTCACTTGGATCGAGCACCTCGCAACGAGGTCTATGACGAGGAAATCTTTAGCGATTGCAAGTCTGACTGGTTATGTGACAATTTTTTCAACATGGGAACAAGTGAGCTACAGGCGTACTGCAAGTTTATCTCTGAGAACTCTATTTACAGCACCCAACATGGAGTAAAAGGTGAAGAATATCCGAATGTATTGATGGTTATTGATGATATTGAGGCTGCGTGGACTGACTATAGTTTTACAAAGCTCCTTGCCCCACAGACATTTGGCGCACCTACAGAAGGACAACTTAGTAAGACAGAGAAAATTGCATATGTTTGCTTCTCCAGAGCAGAAGAGAACTTGCGAATCGTTTTTTTTACTCTTAATCCCGAATCGATGAAGAGAGAAATAGTCCAAAGAGGTTTCTTTTCTGAAGAGCAAGTTGAGATTTTGGGAAACTAAGGTGTATTTCAATCTTCTCCTTGAATTTGATCATACAATTTTCTAGCAGCCTGCTTCTCATTTGGATAGTTTTGTGTCTTAGGCATGGAGGGAATAGTTGCCAAAAGAGATATAGGTTTGTGATATACATAATTGATAGCTAATACACCAATATGTGCTATTCGTCGTCGCTTTTTTATGAATCGCGACGAAGCCGTCCCGAAGTATTTCGGCTTTCGTGATATAATAATTGAACGTTACTTAATTAGGAAATCAAGATATGGCCAAAAAATTCAAGTTTAAAATCGAGAATGAAACTTACGAGTGGGACAATCAGTTTATTACTGGCACAGAAATAAGATCCGTTGGACCGGGCATACCGGAAAGCATGGACCTTTATGTGAAACCTAAGGGCGAGCCAGGGCGCCTTGTGACTGCAGAAGAATCGTTCGATCTAGACAGTCCTGGCATCGAAAAATTCTACGCTCAAGACTCAAGCTCCGAGGCCGGCAAAATATAATGGCGCTACTCTTTGACGAAGACTACAAGACATTAGCGGAGGCAAATCTAGCATTTGAGGAAGATGAGACCTCACGCTATTTGATTTTCAAGGATTTTCCTCTTCCTCCTGGCATATATCGCGATGAGGACGGACCACGACTCACTGTCGACGTGCTTTATGTAGTTCCGCCAAACTACAACACTGAAGGCGGAGATATGTTTTGGGTACGCCATGCCCTTAGCCGAATAGATGGTGTCCCAATCCCTAGCATCAGTGGACCCAATCAAGACTCGCGTACCTGTAAGGATGTCGAGTACTTCAGATGGTCGAGGCACTGGAATCACAATCCATGGAAGGCCAAGATTGATAACGTCCGAACAATTATCGATCGCCTCACCTGGGCATTTAAGTATCCGGATGCAAAGCGCGTATGAGTGGTGACCGAATAACATTCCTTGGTTCGCAGCACTTCAGATTACATGCGTGGTTAAACGGGCATCCCGCAGGGCATGAACGTGGAGCCATCGTGCTTTTTAGAAAATTTGCACGAGCCGTTACCGGCATAGAACCCTCTGCCCGATATATTGCTGTGGACATTATCGAGATGGACGATGACTGGATTTTAGATAGTTCAGCCATTCACCTCCGAATCAATTTTCGCAAACTTCCTCCTTTGTATTTTCGCTGTGAAACTGAGGGTTTGGAGTTGGGATTTATCCATAGTCACCCACTTGGAGTGACTAACTTCTCTGGTAAGGACGACATTAATGAGCAGAACATCCTAAAAGGATATTCTGGCTCAAACGGCAACAATGTATCGCTAATTTCTTTAATTCTGAGCGGTAGTCAGTTGCGAGCAAGAGTTCGGCATGCAAGGAATCCGACCTCATCATCGCCGATAAGGCATGTCGCAATATTGGATAAGAATGTAGACGTTTTTCTTGGGCGAGAAATGACTGGTGACTCAGGTGTGCTCCTGCGGCAAGAAGCTGCGTTCGGAAAGCCTTTTAATAGAAAGCTCCAATCATTGAGAGTGGTGATTGTAGGCGCTGGAGGTACAGGCTCCGCTGTAGCTTGTCTGTTGGCTCGCGCAGGTGTGGGTGAAGTAATAATAATCGATGGCGACAGACTGGAGGAAAGCAATCTCAATCGAGTACGCGGCTATAGAAAGGCTGATGTTGGAAAAAATAAGGCTTTGACACTTGCCACATATATAAAGTCTCTCGACCTTCCAGTATCGGTTTTAGGGGTGGATGCATATGTCGATCGTTCCGCTGAAGCCGTTGATGCGGTATCAAGTGCTGACATTATTTTCGGTTGCACTGACGATGTAGCTGGCCGAGATACGCTGAATCAGGCCATGTATTACTACAGCTTGGCATATATTGATGTTGGCCTTACCGGGAAAATCGATATCGATGAGGATGGATATCCATATCTTCGCGACCATAGAGCTCGGATAAGCACTATTCTGCCCGAATTTGGGGCATGCTTGAGGTGTCAGCGAATCGTTACTCAAGAAAAGCTCGCATATGAGCGTGCACTACGTGAACGTCCGGAACTTGCTCAACTGGATTCTAAGACTTTACGTGAGGAATACTATTTGATAGGCGGAGGCGAACAGGCCCCTGGAGTAGGTCCGTTCACTAGTGCTACAGGAGATCTAGCGGTAGCGACGTTAATGAATCTAATAAAGCCGTACAGGAAACTTCCAAGTGATCTGCGTCAGGACAATATTTGGCAGGACTTCGTTAATATGGTGATTCATAGCAATACTCCGCTTGCCAACGATACATGCTTTTGTTGCGGCCCGAACGGCCTTCTGCTCGCACATGAACGTGAGTATCGGCTGGATATGCCGCAGTTAGGTAAAATTTTTAAGTATGCGTGATCTAATAAGTAAAATATTGACTTGGCTACTAAAGTTTTTCGATCGCAGTGCTCAGCAAAAACCGGATTTGGAACATGCTCATCCGCAGCCTTCAGATTTCTTTACTAGGAATGTACAAGTCGAAAAGACCCCAGCAAGCGTGGATGTGCTGCCTCAGCATTTTATTCGCGTAGTCTACAAAGGGGTTTTGCATTGGACATTGTTCAAATGTCCGTGTGGATGCGGCGATGTAATTTCATTGCCAATGAGCCACCCACATAATCCCTTCTGGACCTTGCACATCGGTGCCACAGGGAAGCCCAGCCTCTCACCATCAGTATGGCGGAATAAAGGCTGCATGAGCCATTTCTGGGTGCGAGATGGACAGATTGACTGGTGCGGAGACACTGGCCGAGCACCCTGGAGGGTGCGTCCAGATTTATATAAAGAACCAAAATAGAACTAATCTTTTTATTATCGGTTTTTTGACTAATCATATGCAGTAAGGAAAAGAGCTTTCTTATTAAACTTTTAGTTTTGCTATTTTGAATTCCACATGTGTCTCGGTGACCCAGGATATTTCTTAAGGTTAGCAATTCCACCACTCTTTTGTATCTGTGCTTTCCATGAGAATATACTTTGAGAATTATTCAACGGTAGGAAGGCTCCCACTGGATCAGAAAAAGGTTGCTATCGTGTTCGTCGTCTTTTGAGTACATGCCGCACGTCATTAAACAATACTCTGGTCACCAGCGGTTGATGCTGGCCTATATAAGTAAACGTAACCCCACGCACACAGAACTCCCCTATGTAGAAATGAGAGCGGAGCGGTGTTTTTCAAGATAATTGTCGCGTCAATCTGCATCTTGCGATGCTCAGCGTATTGTGTGATTGCTCGTCGTTGTTCGAATAGAGGCACTCCTTGCGTACTTTGCCGTGTCGTGGAAACGCGGATGTCTGCGATGTCTGTTTGGCACATAATATTTCAGAGTTCGCCCCTATAGGAGCATATTGCTTTCTAAAGTAAATGATCAAAATTTGAAGCCATTCCCTAATATTAGGAAAAGATGTAGACTCCAAGCATATGGCAATAAATGGAATTTCAGTCACGAAGGAGGACAACTACGTCTTATGCTGCGTAGATGAGCTCAGTGACGAACTAAAAGCAATCATTAGAACGGAGCTTACTGCCATCTGCCACGGCAAGAGCGAAGTCGAAGAATACGCTCTTGATCGGCACTCCTATAAGAAAACCCTTACTGAATTTCTTACTCGATACGAACCCAAAGCGGTTGAAACCAAGAAAGGGATGATGGGCGAGTTCGTTGCCCATTTGATTATCAACAAAGCTCTGCCTCAACTTAAAACGGTAACCATTCTATTTAACAAGGAAGAACTAAGCATTAGAAAAGGGTTTGATCTTACTTATGTTGAGATCGAGGATGGGATCATTTGGTATGGTGAAATCAAATCTGGCGAGTTAAATGATAACGATACTCCCGATGAGAAGAACAAAAATCTACTTAACGAATCAAAGAACGGGATGAAGGAGTTCTTAACTGGTTTGCGTCCAAACCTGTGGAACAGCGTCATAATCGATGTTGGTTTGAGTATCGCCCAAAATCATCGAAAAAGAGTTAAAGATCTATTTGATGGCGACATTAAGCAAATTGAGGCGGAGGGAGCCGTAAAGAAGAATGCTGTACTCATATCTGTACTTTTTCATGACACTCAAAACAGAATCTCTCCCAAGAGCGTTGCAGAGCATTTAGCGAAAATAGTCGCCGAAGATATTTTTTTGAGAGTGATCTTGTTCTCAATCCAAAAGTCGACATTTTCAAGGATAGAGGAGTTTCTGAGAGCAGAAATTGGGAATCAATAGAGATATGGATATCTACGAGATTACTTTAGCAAGAATACGGCACCCGAATAATCTCGATGAATCGACGTTCCTCTCTCTTTATAGACGCTTGATTCTAGGGGACAAAACGTTAACCGATGGAGAGAAAGTCTTCCTCTTAAAATTAGGTGTCTACTTTCTCAATTCAAAAGACGACAACGTCGAGCGATTGGGCTACAGAATTATTTTAAGGTACTCAAATCTATACGAAGATTACATCCCACTCTATGAAGTCTCTTTAAGCAGAGATTATATTCCCATAACAAAATTTATCGAGAAAAGATATTTCAATGTCGCTCGTGAAAGAGAGACATTTTCTCAATTGTTTATTGAAGCATATCAAGAAGGCTTCAAACTCGAAGGAGATGAAAGTTCTATTTACAGATCACTCGGGCAAATTATTCTGGATGCTTTTTCTGATGAAGAGGAAAATATTGCCGTTGTCGCACCGACTTCTTATGGCAAGTCAGAAATGATCATAAAGAAAGTCAGAAATAACCCGAGAAAGAAAATTTGCGTTATTGTCCCAAGCAAGGCTTTGCTAGCTCAAACCAAGAAAGTTCTCTTGGAAAACGATTCCGTTAAGAAAAACTTCAAAAAGATTATTACGCACCCGGATATGTACCGGAAAGAGGATGAAACCTTCCTCGCTGTATTGACTCAAGAACGCCTGTTACGGCTTCTGCAGAAGAATAAGGAGATTGCCATCGATCTCGTTCTAGTAGACGAAGCCCACAACATCTTAGAGGACAACGAGAGGTCTCATCTCCTAGCACAGGTACTTCTAATCGTTAAAAACAGGAAAATAGATTTCCTCATTAACTTCTTTACACCCTTCTTAACTGATGTCGGCAACTTAAAAATTCGGAATCATGGGATTGAAATAAAAGGACTTCCAATAGGGGAATACATGAAGATCGAAAGGTTTTTCGCGTTCGATCTAGGCTCCAATGAAATGTATCTTTACGATCAATTTCTAAATAAGACCTTTCCTCTCGTAGTCGAAAACGGAGTAAGAAGCGAGATAGATTTCATTTTTGCAAATAAATCAAAGAAGAACATCATCTACCTTAATCGCCCTATAACTGTTGAGAAATTCTCACTAGATCTTGCGGAACAGCGGGAAGACACACCCCTTACACCCGAAATTGAAAAAATCGTGAAATCTATGGGAGAATTCATTCATCCTGAATATAACCTAATCAAGTGCATCAAGAAAGGCATTCTCTTCCATCATGGCGGCATCCCTGATATCGTGCGACTTTATGTAGAGAAGATTTATTCTAAATATCAGAATTTCGAATTCATCGTTACTACATCAACGCTTCTTGAGGGAGTAAACATACCTGCCGAAAAGATATTCATTCTTAGCCCAGCGAAGGGGCGCGGCCATCTGAGCGCCGCACAGTTCAAAAATCTGATAGGAAGAGTGTGCAGATTCAAGGAGGTATTCAACAAGGAAACGGGATCTCTTTCGATGTTGGAACCGGAAGTCTATTTAATCAAAGGTACTCATGCGCCATCCAACTTCTCCCTTTTGACTTTCTATATGACCAAGGTGAATTCCAAGATAGTAATTGAAGATAACGTTAAAAACCCACTCCTTGAAAATTCAGAATATACAGAAAAAGTTTATACCGGCTTAGAGTATCTGGAAAACATGGAGTCTGGTGCTTCAGGGTTGCAGAATGTTATTACTCCAGAATCTGACATATGTAAGTTTTGTTACACAAACAATGTTCAAGACTTTGACATTCTAGCCAACGAGGAGATACTAGTTGCAAATTTGGAGAATTATATCGAGTGTGGTTACGAACCAATAAGCAACCCAGAATCTCTGATTAGCGCTGTCGTTAGAATATTTTTTGAGGGTGTGAGTTTTCGAGAAAACAAGGACAACATCGTCCGTCTTAAGGACAATGATGAGGCTAGGAAGTTCTATTCGATGTTTGTAGACTGGCGATCCAAGGGTGCCCCATACCCTCTAATGATTAGCCGGTTTTTAAGATACTGGAAGATTCGAGAGGCTGCCGGAGAGCAACTAATCTACATTGGTCCTAAATGGGGTGATGAGGTTCGAGCGGGTGGGCATCAAAAACTGTATGTAGATTTGAGTAAGAAAAATGACGTTCAGCGCATCAATCTTGCTATCGCCAAGATTAAGGAAGAGCAGGAGTTTATTGAATTTAACATCCTTAAATACCTAGAAATCCTAGCTGAGCTCGGTCTGGTAGATGAGAGCTTTTACGACCAAGTAAAGTATGGAACTTCTGACAAAGAAATAATTTGCATGTTAAAGAATGGATTCTCCATGGAACTCGCCAAACTGCTTATAGAATCTTATCGTGAAAATCTTGAGCTTACTATCAAGCAAGACACTGTCACATATGGGGGTGACCTGCTTGACCTCATGCGGGGAAATCAAGAAAACGATATCCTGATCTTTGAAGCTGAGAATAACTTGTAAATCCGACCCTTCCGTTGGAACATATTCTCTACCCTTCCTTCCGCGTCTTTAAGTGAGAAGACGGTTCCGTGCTAAGAGAGTCAGCTTGAATCAAGCGATACAGTTTTCTTGAGAACTTGCTTGGGTGTTTTTGTCGTGGCTTGCGGACAAAAGTTCGAGATGTGGCTCGATGCGGTTCACTAAAGGGAGATTTAACACTTGAAGCCAAAGAATCAAATGGTTTTTTCCAAGTAACTACAAGCTTTTTTCCATCAACCTCAAGGTTCGAGGTGATTGATTTCATCAAATCTCGATTCTCGTGCTTATTAATCGTTTCTAGAGCCACAGGTATGGATTTTATCTGTTCGAGGAACTTTTGGGTTCTGAATGCTTTTTCTTCGAATTCATAGCGTAGATTACTGAGCACTTCTTCTGCTCCCGCTCGCTCATGTAGCAAGGATTTATTTCTTTCTTCAAATACTGTCTTATCAATGAGGCGATCTATATATGCGTCAACCAGCCTCTGAATCCGCTCACTCACATTTGCAACATTAAGTTCCGATGCTTTAATGAGTTCACCATGATGCTTTAGCCTATCGGCATCGAGAATTGCAAACTCGGACTCAAGCATTGCTATATCGCGTTCAGGCATGTGGACTTTGCCCATTTCATCCACTATCTGCGTGTTGATCAAATCTTCACGTACACAGGCACGAGGGCAGTCTCTCGTCTGGCAACGATAGTATACAATTCCCTTTTGCCGTTCTGGAATCAGATTGTATTTGCAATGTATACAAGGGATCATTTTTCGGTAGAGGAATTCGTGCTTCAGTCCTGTGTTCTTGACCCTTCCCTGCAACACATCTTGCACTTTATCAAATACGCTTTTCTTGATGAGTGGCTCGTGTATCCCCTGGAATCGCTCCCCTGTTCGTACAATATGTATCACCCCTATGTAGAACTCATTATTGAGCATTTTTGAAATGCCGCTTCTGGACACGCGAGCCCCATATTTGTTGCGGAGTCCTGCTTTGAAGATCGCTTCTCCGAGCGTGTATATGTTGTATTCTCCAGTGGCATACATCTGAAAGGCTTTCTGTATAAGAGGCGCAGCCACAGGGTTAGGAGTCTTCGGCAAACCCCTGCCTTGATCGAGATACCCAAGTGGTGCTGGTAATGGATACAGTCCTTGTCTCAGTCTTCCCCTGAACCCCTTTTTAACCTCTTCACGCAAGTTGCGAATGAAGTCGGCAGCAACCACTGCTTGAATATCTGCAGCCAAGCGACCGCCGCGAGATTGCATGTCGAGGCTCTCGTGAGCGAAATGCACCTCGATACCTTTATCGATGAGACCACCAAGGTCTGCCCAGTCTTTTAGGTTGCGGGCACCACGGTCAATCTTGTGGATTATTACACCGTTCGCACGTCCTTTGAGAAGCAAGCCAAGCATCTGAGTGAACATAGTGCGTCCACGCTTTGCCGCAGTCTCCCTTTCTTCAAACCATTGCAGAATCGATAGATTGTGCCGCTTTGCATACTCTTCAATCGCATACCTTTGCTCAGTGAGCGAAGAGCCTTGCTGTCCCTGCTTTACCGTTGAAACTCGTATGTATGCGTAGACTGATTTCATGTGTGAGGCTGATTATTATTCTCCACTCTATCATCTGCGATTGATTCGTCAAAAGCGGCTTTCTTCCCTCTTTCGGCTTCACGTCTCAGAAATATTCGGTAGTGCACGGCCAAGTACGCACGCAGGTTTATGGTCGCTTCCTTCAACTCTTCGTCACTGGCATTTGGCATCCAACGCCTCACCACTTCCGCTATCTCTGGAATAGGCTTTTCTAATTGCATGTACAGAGTGTGTTGCAGTATTCGCCATTGCACGAGACGTGAAGACTTGCCAAGACACACACCTTCTCCCCCCTCCCAATACCCAGAATCTCCTCTATGCTGTCTTCATATGAAAAAGCGCGCACAGAGGATGGTGTCAGGAAGTCTTCCTGATGGGACGCTCATAGAAACCGTATACAACCAGACCGAACACAAGACGGCCTTCGCCCTATACAAAGAGGGCACTGTCTCCATTGAGCCTTCCTATACAGTCGATGATGAAAAGATTGAGCCAGTACCCGCAACCAATAATCTCATCAAGCATGGCGCAGTCATCTTCGCAGAGAAACCAGAACCGTATGGCGATCTTGCAGAGCTCATCGGGGAGATGGACGCATACATCTATCGGTATGTGGATGTCTCCGATCACTTCCGCAAGATAGCCACATACTATGTACTCCTCACGTGGGTATACGACGCCTTCAATGAACTGCCATATTTGCGACTCCGTGGTGACTACGGCTCGGGAAAAACCCGCGCCCTTATGGTCATCGGCTCTCTCTGCAACAAAGCATTCTTTGCGAGTGGTGCATCCACCGTCTCTCCCATCTTCCACACACTTGATACTTTCAGGGGAACACTCATTTTTGATGAAGCAGACTTCCGTTTCAGTGATGAGAAGAGTGAGCTGGTCAAAATCTTCAATAATGGGAATGTTAGAGGGTTTCCTGTGCTCCGTACCGCAATGACGGTGAACAGAGAATTTGACCCGCAAGCCTTCAATGTCTATGGCACAAAGGTAGTGGCCATGCGGAAGGCATTTGATGATCCTGCACTTGAAAGCAGGTTTCTCACCGAAGAGATGGGTCAGCGAAGTCTCAGGAGAGACATCCCTATCAATCTCCCTGATGAACAGAAGACAGAGGCACTCGCACTGCGCAACAAGCTCCTCATGTATCGCTTCAAAACGCTCCATACGGCGAGAATAGACCGTTCCCTGGCTGATCCTTCACTCTCACCCAGACTTAACCAAATACTCATGCCCCTCCTCTCAATTATCGAGGAAGAAGACCTCAGAAAAGACATACGTGAAGCAGTGCGGGCGTTTGACCAGAAGCTCTATGCAGAGCGGTCGGCATCACTCGAAGCAGGGGTGCTTGAGGTCATCCAAGAGATGTATGAAGACGGCATAGATGCAGCAATTCCAATCGCGGACATCACGAACGCTTTCATCAAGAAGTTTGCAAAGGATTTGGAGCGTCCTATATCAGTTCGTATGATCGGCGGCATTCTCCGTACACGACTTCGTCTCCACACATACAAGAGTCACGGTGTGTATGTCCTGCCCCCAACTGAACGAGAGAAAGTTGCGGAGCTCTGCATCAGGTATGGAGTGACGGATAGAAAAGATACCACCACATGACGGTCGGGTAGACGTGGGGACGTGGGGACGTGAAATCGGGGTACCGAGGGGTATACGTTCGTGGAAGAATAAAGGCTTTATATTCATAGAGAGAAGGTGCCCTGTGTCCCTTCAGGCTCGTCCCCACGTCCCCAAGTCCCCCGAATTATCCCCCGTGGATAGTTTTCACCACTTCAATGATGTGTCGATGAGAGAGACAATGGAGAGGCTTCTTTTAAGTAACCAGAGAAGCAGTATGTTCTTATGCAGAAGAAATGTACGAAGAGTGGCCTGTGCTACCTACGCACGCACAGGCGTAACTGGGGTTTGACGCAGAAGGAGCTGGCGGAATTGGTCGGAACCGCAAGCCCCGTGCAGATTAGCAGGTACGAAAACAGCAAACGCGCCCCCAAGATTGAGGTCGCGCTTGCCTGCCAGGTTATATTTGGGGTTCCCCCCTCGACCATGTTTCCAGATGCTTATGCTCTAGCCGAGGATGAAGTCATGCGGAATATGTGTCGTATAGACCAACGGCTAGAGAACACTACCAGTCTTTCGGGATTTCGCAAGCGGGAGCTATTTGGGCTTGCTTTGACCCGTGCAGTGCGAGGAAATCGTAAGCCAGAGAGGACATGACGGTTGCTTCTGAGGGGGAACTCATCCTCTCCATCTATCCATTCTGCAGAGGCTTCGCCTTTGTATTATTTGAAGGAGTGGAGAGTCCGTTTGACTGGGGTGTGCGGGAAATCAAGGAGAAAAATAGGAATGCACTGACGGTCGAGGCTATCAAGGAACTGATAGATCGCTACCGACCTGAAGTGCTCGTCATAGAAGATGTGAGTGATCCTGCCTGCAGACGAAATCCACGTATCAAGAAGCTGTATCAGATGCTGACGCACTTGGCAGCTTCCGAGTATGTTGATCTGGCTCGGGTACGGGAATCTGCGGTACAGGAGTATTTCCTAAGAGTGGGTGCAGTGACGAAGTATGAGCGTGCACTGGCTATTGGAAGACAGATACCCGCATTCGGGCACAGGATTCCACGAGTGCGGAAAGCGTGGATGAGTGCTGATCCGAGACAAAGTCTCTTTGATGCGGCGGCTTTGGGGTTGGTGTTCTATGGGATGCGCGGGGTGGTGAGTCCGTATAGCGGTGAGTAGCCGTTATAAAGAGAAAGTCCTACCAATTGGTGGGACTTTTCTTTGTCTTATACATTCAGCGTGCGAACTTCCGCAATGAAACTTTCGAAAGTAATCAGTTCCGCCCTGATAGGTTCAGGGTATTTCTTATGGAGATTAGATGGCACCACAAGCTTGACGCCAGCATCACGCATTTCCATGAACTGAGGAACCGATACCCCTTCCTGCAACGTCAATAAATGCTTCACAGGAACTCGGTTTGCTTCATTGATAACCTGACGCCATCTATCTTTGCAGGTGGTCTTCGCCGCAAGGATGCGCAGCCTTTCCTGCGGAAATGCTGGGTCGTTATACGCTGCAACTGAAGGAAAGACGAAGTCAGGTTTCTTTCCTCCTTCAACAGTAGGTCGGTGTGTGAAGTTCACGCCAGCAATCAATCCATCTTCGGTGAAGATGTCACGAGCATGAAGCTCAAGAGATGTTCCTGATCTGCTCTTTCGACTCTGAAGGATGGTCTGTGCGAGGCTGATAAAGCTCTCTAAGGACGGAAATCCTTCACTGATTCTCGATGAATAGACCGCCTCTTCCACACTCTTGAAAATCTCATACTCACAATCACGCCTTCGTGTCAGACGGTCATCAACAGGAAGGAGCAGATCGGGGCGACGAGCACGAGTCATTGCCACAATTTCTTCACCAGTAGGAAACTTGGCAAGCCATGCAGGTGGGATGTCTGCGAGAGCAAGTCGGCATGTACTGACACCTGTGCCCGTGGTCGTGAGCAACCCATCGAGAATGCCAGGCTTCCAAATGACGGAAAACTTCGGCTCCACAACTCCAATACGCTCTTCAACAAGGTCAGCTTGTACGTCATCATCACAAACCCAGACATGACAGCTTTCAGCTATGCCATGTTCGCTCAGTACGAAAACGAATACCGCGAGTGCGCCTGTACTGCTAGGATCGAGAACGGGTGATGCCATGCCACCCCAGTTGGTCATACGTACTTCATTGCGTGTGCCATTGAGGCCACTCTCTGGATTTTTGTGCAGCTTGTTGTTGTACCAGATGATGCGGACTGAAAGATTGTCGCAGTGTGAATCGATGTACGTATCAATATGAAAATCAGGATTCTTGACCGCAGGCGTATTGAGCGAGGGAATGATGTCAAAGACGAAATCTTTGGGTAGATACGGGCCAGCCTGATGGGCGTTTGTGGCCAATGTGTCGTTGGCAGAGAGCCGCTTCGCAAACCAGACCGTTCCTTCTCGGCTATATTCGTCCATCCAACTGCCTACATCAGTTACTGGCATGCGCTCCCCTTATGGTTAAATTTTCGCTTCCGTACCGAACCCAATGCTCAGCTTGGTCAATCACACTGGCCACATCTGCTTCCGACTTGCCTCTGAAAGCACATTCCCATATGACCAGTGTTCGCCATCCGCCTGCAGTGAGCTGCTCACTCACCACGCAGTCTCTGAGAATATTGGCTTCAAACTTTTTTTGCCAGAATATTTGACGGGTTTTAGGCATTTTGAATAGCGAACAGTCATGCATATGCCAGAAACAGCCGTGCACGAATACCACAGCATGTCTGGATATGAACGCGAGATCAGGCTTTCCTGGAATCTTCCTAGAGTGGAGTGTATACCGAAGCCCCCGCTTGTGTAGGGCGCGTCTGATGAGGAGCTCTGGCTTCGTATTCGTGGAGCGTATGCCTGACATCATTCGACTGCGGGCAGCAGGGTCAACGATGTCAGCCATGGCTATTGTTGAGACCGAAATAGGTCTTTCTGTTCTCCGACCAGATGAGGAAACATATGATTCGCAACTGCTTTCACCACAGGTACCACTACCGCATTACCAAACTGCTTGTATGCCTGCGTGTCGGAGACAGGAATTTTGAAGTCTGAACCGTTGGGTTCATCGAAACCCATGAGTCGTGCACATTCCCGTGGGGTCAGGCGGCGAGGAGATTTCCCTTCCTGCTTCACAAGAATCTCTGAACCATCTTTGTAGTATCGGGCAGATAGAGTGCGGGTCACGCTCTCTGGCCCAACTATCCCGAAGCCGAAGCCATTGCCCTTCTCTTGATGCTTCCGTGCGTACTCCTGCAAGTAATTCCACAAATGTGCGGAGAGCGTGTACTTGGGAGGAACTTCTGCATTTGTGCCAGTGGTGTAGTGCATGTCTGGCTTTTCGCTGCCATCTTGTGGATGGAGGATGGAAGCGAGTCGCGGGCCGTCCAGTGGGCTAGGGATATTCAGATTATCGAACGTGAATTCAGTCTTATCTCTGAAACCAACTATGAATATACGCTCACGATGCTGAGGCACCCATGATTTCGCATCTATGACTTTGAACTTAACGTGGTAGCCAAGTTTTTTGGTCAAAACGTCATAGATGACGGCAAACGTCCTTCCCTTGTCATGACTCACCAGATTCCTGACGTTTTCAAGGACGAAAGCACGTGGGCGGTGGTGGGCTATGATCCGCTCCACATCGAAGAACAGAGTGCCTTGCGTCTCACACGCAAAACCATGTGGACGATTCAGAGCGTTCTTCTTGGACACTCCTGCGATAGAGAAAGGCTGACAAGGAAAGCCAGCCAGAAGCAGATCATGAGAGGGGATGTCTGCAGCCTCAATCTTGGTGATGTCGCCCGCTATCTCGTGATCATCGTTGGGAAAGTTAGCCTTATAAGTTTTCTGGGAGTACGTATTCCACTCAGAGGTGAAAACGCATTTGCCACCTAAAGGCTCAAAGCCCTTGCGGAGGCCACCAATTCCTGCGAAGAGATCAATAAAGGTGAAGGCACTTTCAGAAGTGTCAGAGGAGGGTTTAAGGGCACGCAGGATATCGACTACAGCCTTGCGGGGCTTACTGGTCCCCTTATCAAGTCGGTAAATTTGCCGCTCAGTGTATCCCAGTCTTGCTGCGGCATCGCTTACTGAAAGACCTGCCTGTTCTCGTAGTGCCGCAAACTCGCTCATCGCTCCCTCCTGGGAATTTTTGCGACATTTTGTCACTCCTAGGAGGTGGCTGCAAGAAAAACCTGTGTAAATAAACAGGGTTTCTTGGCAGAGATATGGTTGCGGTGGCGGGAGTCGAACCCACACTTACTGACGCTGGGAGAAGTAGGAAGCCCATCGAACATCAGTCGCTCTTTCCAGTTGAGCTACACCGCTTCAAAAAAACGTATAAGTCCAGAGAGATCAAAAGCAGTCACGTCTGGAGTCTTACCAGATGCCCCCTTAGATACACTCACTCTCGCAAGGAATCCACGATTCACCATATTTGCAATTCGTCTCTCTACAGTTCGTTTGCTCACTCCTAGATTCTTGGCGAGCAAGGAGGTTGCTGGATATGGAAGATTATCAGAGGACCACCAATATGCTGCCAGGTTTGCCACGAGCGCCAGATCAGTAGCGTCAAGGCCTGTAGTCCCCCACTTCTTGATAACCCGCTCGGGGATTATGCAAAACCCGCTACTTATTAATTTCTCACCCCAGCGACTCTTGGGGTCGTACTGTGAGTTAGTAACCTTCTCCATATAACCGTACTTCCAGTCCTGTAATGTAGCAGCAATTATGTGTTGAATATTTAGATTAATCTACTTCTTATGACACCGGTGTCGCACTTTTTGATATTATTCCATTTCGAACGTAGACAAACAGCAGATTTCCCAACATTCTGGCGGAGCTTCATTCGATAACAATGAAAGGGGTGAAAAAGTGAAAAGCATTAAGGAAAGTATTGATGCTCAGGCAAAACGAGTCGGCATCTGGGTACGCGTCAGCACAGAAGACCAGGTACGGGGCGAGAGTCCCGAGACCCATGAACGCCGTGCCCGTCTCTATGCTGAAGCTAAGGGCTGGAACGTTGTTGAGGTATATCGCCTAGATGCAGTCTCAGGGAAGACTGTTAAAGAGACCCCTGAGGCTAAGCGGATGATCGCAGAAATGAAGGAAGGTCATATCACTGGCCTCATCTTCTCCAAACTCGCTCGTCTTGCCCGCAACACCAAGGAGCTTCTCGACTTCTCTGAGATATTCAGACAGTACGGAGCTGACCTCATATCCCTTGCTGAGTCCATTGATACATCTACCCCTGCGGGTCGTCTCTTCTATACGATGATCGCTGCAATGGCTCAATGGGAACGAGAAGAAATATCAGAAAGAGTCGCAGCCGCTGTCCCTATGCGCGCTCGTGCAGGCAAGCCCACGGGAGGTCAGGCTCCCTATGGATACGAATGGAAGGATAAGACTCTCATCGCCCACCCCACTGAAGCACCTGTCCGCAAGCTCATGTATGAACTCTTCGCTCAACACAAACGCAAGAAGATGGTAGCGAGGCTTCTTAATGAGCGAGGGCATAGAACTCGTAACAGTGGTCTCTTCAGCGACACTACTATTGATCGACTCATTCGTGACCCCATAGCGAAAGGTACCCGCCGTGCGAACTACACCCATAGCCCCCATGGACGAAGTGGTGCCTGGGAGCTGAAACCAGAGTCCGAATGGATACTCCTTGATGCTCCCGCCATCGTCTCTGAAGAACTATGGACTGAGTGCAATCTCTTCCTTGACGGACAGAGGGAATCCCTCCGACGTGTCACCAGACCAGCCGTATACCTCTTTTCAGGTGTCACCCATTGCGCCTGTGGAGCGAAGATGTATGTACCCACCAATAGCCCGAAGTACACCTGTTCAAAGTGCCGTAACAAGATACCCCTTGAAGACCTTGAGGCAGTATTCCACTCTGAAGTGCAGAGTGTCCTCACCTCTGATGACGAAATCACCTCACTCCTTGAAAGCGCGTCCCAGACCGTCAAAGAGAAGACTGAACTCCTTGCGGTACTTGAAAAGGACATGGCTAAACTGGGAGCTGAGATAGACAAGCTCTATGACCTGTATCAGTCAGGGATGATAGACAAGACAGGCTTTGGTGCTAAATACAAACCCCTCTCAGAACGCCGTGATCAGCTCGATAATCAGCTTCCCGCGCTCCAAGCGGAGATCGATGTATTGAAGATTTCCCACCTCTCGCAAGAAGTGGCTATCGAAGAATCCCGTGACCTCCATAGTCGGTGGCCATCCCTTCCCCATGAAGAGAAGCGTCGCATCGTTGAGGCCATTGTGGAGAAGATTGTCATTGGAGACGGCGAGGTCGAAATCACCCTTTACTACACCCCCTCTCCCCACACCCCTCTTCCAAACCGTGGTGATTTGGCAACACATGCTCAGGGGTTCATCGCGGCGACCAGCTGAAAATTGGCAGGTAGCTGCATGCGATAGTTCGCGCGGCTGATGGTAATCACGCCGGATTCCAGCGGCTCGCGCAGGACATCGAGCACACTGCGGTTGAACTCGGTCAGTTCGTCGAGAAAGAGGACACCGCGATGGGCGAGTGTGACCTCGCCGGGGCGGCCATGGGCGCCACCGCCGACGAGAGCCACACTGGTGGCGCTGTGATGCGGAGAGCGGAACACCGGTTCCATCCAGCGACTGGTGTCTATGACTTGCCGCGAGATCGATTTGATGGCGGCGGCTTCCAGCGCCTCCTTCTCATCCAGTGTCGGCAGCAACGACGGCAGGCAGTTCGCCAGCATGGTCTTGCCGGTGCCGGGTGGCCCGACGAACAGGAGGTTGTGAGCTCCGGCCGCCGCGATCTGCAGGGCGCGCTTGGCCATGTGCTGACCGCGGATCTCGCTTAGATCATGCAGCTGCACAGAGGCATCGGGTATCAGCACGGGTGGTTTGAAGCGACAAGGTTTGAGGCCGCTGCCCGCGAGCAGGTGCTTGCACAGATCCAGCAGCGTGGCGGCGCCGAACGCCTTCACGCCGCGCACGAGTGAGGCCTCGTCGCTGTTGACGGCCGGCAGGATCAGCACGCGTCCGCTGTCTCTGGCCGCGAGGACTGCTGGCAATACGCCGTGCACGGAGCGCACGGATCCGGTCAGGGCCAGCTCCCCCAGAATCTCGTACCAGGCCAGACGCTCGACGGGAATCTGCCCCGAGGCGGCGAGGATGCTGATGGCGATGGCGAGATCGAAGCGGCCGCCGCTCTTGGGCAGATCCGCAGGCGCGAGATTGATGGTGACGCGCCGCGTGGGGAATTCGAGGTTGGCGTTGAGGATGGCACTTCGCACCCGCTCGCGGCTCTCCCGCACGGCGGCCTCGGGAAGGCCAACAATGGCGAGGGTCGGCATACCATTGGAGATATGCGTCTCCACGGTTACCAGAGGTGCTTCAATACCAATGTTGGCGCGAGTGTGGACGATCGCCAGCGACATATTTCCATCCTTGGAATTTATTCATGGGCTGCTTCAACTAATAGTTCAGGATGCCACGGAATGCAAGGTGGCGACGTCTTTCAGGTCAGCGCACGGCTCTTGGCGAGAATCGACTGAATGTGGCGATCGACGAAATCTTCCTGCCCCAGCAGCTTCTTGAGGGTGTCGAAGATGACCGGTTTACTGAAGAAGTAACCCTGCACCTGGTCGCACTTGTTCAGACACAGGAACTCCACCTGCTCGGCCGTCTCGGCGCCCTCGGCAATCACCTGCATGCTCAGACTGTGGGCGAGGTTGATGATGGCCTTGACGATGGTGGCGTCGTCCTCATTGGTGGTGACGCTGCTGACAAAGGAACGGTCTATTTTGAGAATCGAAATAGGCAGACGCTGGATGTGGGCAAAGGAGGAGTAACCGGTACCGAAATCATCCAGCGAGATATCGATGCCCAGCTCGCTCAGCTTACGCAGACTTTGGTCCACGGCCTGCCCTTCGATCATCATGGTGGTCTCGGTCAGCTCAAACTCCAGACGCCCTGCCGTGATCCCCTGCTTGCTGAGGATATTGGCCACTGTCTGCACGAAGTTCTTATCCTGGAACTGCTTGAAGGAGACGTTGACGGCCAGCTGCACGTCATGATGCCCCTTGGTCGCCAGTTCGTTCAGATCCTTGCAGGCGTGGTGAATGATCCAGTAGCCCAGCGGCACGATCAGACCACTTTCTTCCGCCACCGCGATGAAGTGGCTTGGTGCCAGCAGGCCGCGTGTTGGATGACGCCAGCGCACCAGGCATTCGGCACCCACGATACGGTTCTGTTTGATATCGATGCGCGGTTGGTAGTGCAGCTCGAACTCCTCGCTGCGGATGCCTCGGCGGATCTCGGCTTCCAGCTTGAGGATGGTCTGCGCTGCGTCCGTCATGTCGCTGGTGTAGAACTGATAGTTGCAGCCTTTCTCACGCTTGGCGATGCGCATGGCCATGTCGGCATTGGCGAGCATGGCATCGACGGTCACGTCGGTTTCCTTGTTCATCGCGATGCCCATGCTGACGTTCATGCGGATAGCATGTTGCGCCACCGGAAACGGCCTCGACATGGACTGGATGATGCGTTCGATGCTGACCCGGCACTCGGACTCCACCGAGCCCAGAACGTTCTGGAACACCACGGCAAACTCATTACCACCAATCCGGGCGACCCGCTGATGCGCGGAAAGACACGAACGGATGCGCTCTGCAATCAGCTGAATCAGCGCATCTCCAGCGCCTTGCCCGTAGGAAGCATTCACTTTTTTGAACTGGTCAACGTCGACGAGCAGCAGACCAACGGACTCGGGAGTCTCGGCATTGTCAAGAATGCGCGCCAGTTGCTCACGGAAATCCTGGCGGTTGCTCAGCCCGGTCAGTGGGTCAGCTGTCGGAAACTCTGCCGGCTGGGGATCGACGCTCTTGCGGGCGAAGCGACGGATCGCGCGTTGCAGCACCTGCGAATCCAGACCGGTGCGCAGCAGAATGTCGGATTCACCTCGGCGGGCAGCCTCCAGATCTACATGAGCTGGCGCCTCGTCGACCAGCATGACGATTGGTACATTGGCCTGTTGACGCCCGAGTTCAGTGAGTATGTCGCGGGCGATGTGCGGATCAGAGACGGAGCCCCAGATAACCAGCTGAAATCGACTGACAGCCGTCGACTCCAGGACGGAAACATCCGCCTGGCACCAGGACAACTGGTAAACCTCTCCCTGAATGCCTTTCAGCAGGTCTCCGACCATCCTGAATTCGACATCCTGTTCGGCAATCAGCAGTATTCGCACTGCGCGACCCCACATAGATACAACTCGAATAGTGTTATCGGCATGTCTTGCTGATTTCTGCAGCGCTTGCTCGTATATAATTGCCGCCGCTAACCTCGACATGTGAATCCCTGCGTGAACAAACTCAATCCCCGCCAGCTTGAGGCGGTCAAATACATCAGCTCCCCTTTGCTCGTGCTCGCCGGCGCTGGCAGCGGCAAGACCAGCGTGATTACTCAGAAGATCAGCTATCTGATCAACCAGTGCGGTTACCCCGCTCACAAGATTGCGGCGGTGACCTTCACCAACAAGGCGGCACGCGAGATGAAGGAGCGTGTCGGCAAGCTCTCCCGCGAGCGCGAGGGCGCCAGCAACACCCGTGGCCTGACAATCTCGACCTTTCACCATCTCGGCTTGACCATCATTCGCAAGGAGCACGCACGGCTTGGATTCAAGTCGGGTTTTTCGATATTCGACAGTCAGGACAGCCTGGCACTGCTCAAGAGCCTGCTGCACAAGGAAGGCGAGCTGGGTGACGACCAGATCAAGATGATTCAGACCACCATTTCCAACTGGAAGAACCAGCTGGTGATGCCCGAGCACGCGATCCAGACCGCCAGTGAGGCAGAGGAAGTCTTCGCCGCGCGCGTCTATGCCCAATACCAGCGCCACCTCAGTGCCTTCAACGCGGTGGATTTCGACGACCTGATCCTGCTGCCCGTGATGCTGTTCCAGACACACGCCGACGTGCTGGAGCGTTGGCAGAATCGCATCCACTATCTGCTGGTTGACGAATATCAGGACACCAACACCGGGCAGTATCTGCTCGTGAAGCTGCTGGTCGGCCCCCGTTCCGGGCTCACCGTGGTGGGCGACGATGACCAGTCGATTTACTCCTGGCGTGGCGCTCGGCCGGAGAACATGGTGCAACTTGAGAAGGATTACCCGAACCTCAAACTCATCAAGCTGGAGCAAAACTACCGCTCCAACAACAACATTCTCTCCGCCGCCAATACCTTGATCGCCAACAACCCACACCTCTATGAAAAGAAGCTCTGGAGTCAACTGGGTGTGGGCGATCAGATCCGCGTGATCACCTCTCCGAATCAGGACGCAGAGGTGGAGAGAATCGCCACCGAAATCCTCGCCATGTGTGTCAACCAGCGTCTGCATTTCAAGGATTTTGCGGTGCTGTATCGCGGCAACCACCAGGCGAGGGCGCTGGAGATTCAGCTGCAGGCCAACCAGATACCCTATCAGATCACCGGCGGCACCTCGTTCTTCTCGCGTGGCGAGATCAAGGACGTCATGGCTTATCTGCGCCTGCTGGTGAACCCGGACGATGACAACGCCTTCCTGCGCGCGATCAACACGCCACGCCGCAAGATCGGCCCCTCCATTCTCGAAGGCCTCGCCAACTATGCGGGCGAGCGTAAGATCAGCCTGCTCAGCGCCTGTGGCGAGATAGGGCTCGGCCAGTTCCTCCCCGACAACAAGCGCGAGCGCGTCGTAAAATTTGCGGAGTGGATGTCCAACATCAGCGAGCAGTCACAACGCGGCGACAGTGTTGCTGCGATTCAGGAGATGATCCGTGACATGGACTACGAAGGTTGGCTGCACCAGACCAGCCCCTCGCAGAACGCTGCCGAGCGTGCCATCGCCAACGTCGGCACGCTCATCGAGCAGCTGCAGAAGAGCCTGACCAAGGCCGAAGAGGAGGGCGACGAGGAGGCGGATATCGAGAGCGCTATCAACAAGCTTATTCTGCGCGACCTGCTGGAGCGTCAAGAGGAGGAGGACATCAACAACCAGGTGCAGTTGATGACGCTGCATGCCGCCAAGGGCCTGGAGTTTCCCTACGTCTTCATCATGGGCATGGAAGAGGAGTTGCTGCCGCACCGCAACAGCATTGAGGGCGATGGTATCGAAGAGGAGCGGCGTCTGGCTTACGTCGGCATCACCCGCGCGCAGAAAGGCCTGACCTTCACGCTGGCCCGCAAGCGCAAACAATTCGGTGAGACTGTCACCACAACACCGAGTCGCTTCCTCGACGAACTGCCACAGGATCTGCTGGACTGGGAGGGGCGCGGCAATGCCACTCCTGAACAGAAACAGGAGAAAGGCGCTGCCGCCCTGGCGGGGCTGAAGGATCTGCTCGGCAGCTTCTAGCCTATGACCTGTGGGAGCGTACCCGAGGGCATAAAGGCCCGCGCAAAAAAAAGGCCCCTGAGGGCCCTTTTTTCATACTTCAACGCAATTACTTGCTGCTGTCTACCATGTACTGAATGAGCGCTTTCAGGTCGTCGTCAGTGCAGGCGAAGCACAAGCCTTTTGGAGGCATGGCATTCACGCCCTTGATTGCGCTGGCAAGCAGTGCATCAATGCCTTTTTCAGCACGTGGAGCCCAGTCAGCTGCCGTGCCTACTTTCGGAGCGCCAGCTGCACCGCTGCTGTGGCAGGCGAAGCAATTTTGCATATAAGCAGTCTCTACGACGAAACCGTCTGACAAAGCTGCGAGTTGCATGAGGTCTTGTTTGCCTGCGTCTGCAGACACGGAGCCAGCCATTACAGCCAGAGCAGAAACCACACCAATCTGTGCTACACGAGATTTAAACATTCTTGAAAAAGTCACCACGTCTTACTCCTCTTGACTGTTGCCAGTACTTAACTTAACCATTACGAAAGTAGTGTATGCCTTACATCCTTAACCAGTAATGAACAACCTTACTGAGCCTGCCCTGAAATGTACTCGACCAACGCCGCCATATTTTCATCGGTGCAGGTCATGCACATTCCTTTCGCAGGCATGGCGTTGATGCCAGTGATCGCGTTCTGCACCACTGTCTCGAAGCCTTTGGCAGCGATTCTGCCTGACCAGGCATCCGCATCACCAAACTTGGGCGCGCCAGCCATGCCGGACGCGTGACACATTGCACAGGTCTGCGTGTAAACCTGCTCTGCACTGAACTCACCAGTAGCCGCCGCAGCGACTTGCGCGGGTGCTGCACCGCCGCTGGCACACGCTTGGCCAGCCAAGCACACTTCGCCGATCGGCTTAAGACGTTCAGCAACCTGTTGATCCAGGGTTTGCGCCGCCAGAGAACCTGCGAACACGACACTCAGAACCAGCAGGCTGAGCTTAACAAAACGAAAGCGGATAACGCTGTTGAAAACTGCCACTCTTAGATCCTCTTGAATTGACCAACCTGATACAGATGTCTGGACTGCAGCCCGTGACTCGCAGGCGCGAATAGTTACCGTCGGATAAGCAATTTCCGCTTTCCTGGACGTTGGTGATTGCGAGATGCGCGGCATTATAGCCGTAATTCGCGCTGTCTGGAACTAGACATCTTGCGTCGAACTGTAATCACGGAGAGACGACCAGACTGATGGGCTCTCGATGAAAATACAGTTCATTGGGTTGGCTGCTGAGGCCATATCCGATTAGAAACCTGACATTGATCTGTCTGAGCCCCAGTTCTGACGCCACAATATCACTGAGAACGTCTATCGTCTCACTGCTGCCGAGCACCTTGGCGGTAATAATTGGTACAGGAGAGCTCTGCGGACCCAGTGGCAGGAACTGCCCCTCCAGGTTCTTCACCAGGATCTCGCCATTGTCGAGCACGGCGGCCACAACCAGAAAGCCAGCCTTGTTGCGGTGCAGCGGATCAATATCGATGCGCCCGACAACATCGAAGCGCTGTGTCGAGGTTACTTCATTTCCGAAGGTCTCGCCCTCGTCCGTGGTCACTCCTCCGAAGAAGCCAGCCGCTGCGGTGCCACCGAGAAGGCTCGCCGGACGCCCAAGTGCAAGCGGCTCCGTGTTGGTATAGCTCATGGTCAGGCTGTATGGCCCGACATTCTTGCAGGTAGAGTTGAATTCCGGGCTGGGCGAATAGGTAAAGGTGTTGGCAAGCACGGCATAAGTACCGGCCGGCAATGTCGTCCGAATCTGCGAGTGGCAACTTCCCCCCATTTCACCGGCATGTACTAACACTGCCGATCTGGCATCCATAAGCACGAGAACCGAGTCCAGGACGGAGGACTGCATGTTCAGGACAATGGACGTCGATTGCAGAAGCTCAAATTCATAGACATCCGCGAGGCTGGTATCTGTACCTCCCCCGACCAATTCCTTCACGATGCAATCTCCATTTGCAAGCCGCCCGCCCACCGCACCGAAACTCAGCGTACTGACCTGACAGTTGCTGTAGCCACCGTATAGCTTGTTGGCTCCGTCGATATCGTCTGCCTGAAGAGTGAAGGTACTGCCGATATTGGGTCGCATGATGGCGGCACGCGTGTCCTCATGCCCCATGCCCATGACATGACCCAGCTCATGGAGGGCGACGCGAGTGAAATCAGTGCCAGAGGCGCCACTCGCCGGGCCGTCGTAGATATCGAAGGCCTTGCCCTTGTTGAACACCATGTCCGCTTCGGTGATATCGAGGGCGCCGAGCCTATTGGATTCCGTGTAGACCAGCGTGACGGCGAGGACGTTGAGCCCATAGGCATTCCCACACACATCGCTGGTAAAGTCTGCGCCATTGATGCCATCGCCGTCCCCGGCGGGGAAGTCACTGTTTGCCGGATTGTTGCGATACCCCACACAGGGGTCTCGATAGTCGACCCTGGACTCGAATTTGAAAACGGTCTTTTCGTTCCATTCCTGAGCGGCATCACGCAATGCCTGACTCCAGCTCAAGCCACTGGCTGCGGTGCCGGGAATGGAAGTGTAGAGATGCGTCTTGGCGCCGGGCCACTTGGCGCCGTTGATATTGAAACCCAGGGCAGAAATACTGAGCGCAGTCAGGACGACGGCGACGATCCATCTGTTCATGTCTTGCTCGATCTCCCCACTACGGACGTGCCAGCACTGAAAGAATGGAAGTCTTGAAGTCCTCGGCACTCATTGGCTGGCTCAGAAAACTGGGCGTACCAAAGGATTGCACTACCACGCCGTCGGCTCTTCCTGTCTCAAGGATATTCATGGGTTGCCCATTCGCAGCAGCCTGGGTATCGACTTCCAAGGCCAGCACAGGATCATGATCAGCGGTCGTCACCACAGTATCGCCATCCGGTTGCGTCTCTATCAGATAGCGCCCTTGATCCCAGCCCAGCAATGGATTGACCTGAGCCTCAAGCAAGGTTTCGACAAAATAGAAGCCCGTCTCACCGACCTCTGGAATGGCCATGTCGGTGACCTCCAGCTGCCGGTCGCCCAAACGCCCACCCAAGAAACTCAATTCAATCTCGTCTTCTGCGAAGTCACCTTTGACCACATCGATAACCGCAAACGTGACCAAGGTCTTGATCATTTCTCCTGGTTGCTGGCGTGGCTCCACAGCAAGAACGCGCCCCTCGAAGATCAATTCCGCGCCCTCGGCCACCTCCCCGAAATTCATCTGCAACAAGGTGCTGGCAACGGCGCTTGAATTAACGAGGAACGTCAGCAGCATGGCAACACTGAGCCTGCAAAGTGTCAGACGAAACGGGGTGAGACGCATACTGTATATTCCTGGGACAACGGCCTGCGGCGAAGAATGCGGGCAAGTATGTCACACAATTTTGCCCCTCGTGTGGGCAAAAGAGTGATCAAATCCAGCAGTTCCGTCTCGGCAATGCTCAAGAATTCAGGTTTCTGGCCGCTGACAAAGTGTCTAACTCACTTAAGGCTTTACCTTGCCACCATGATGCATTTGCTTCGCCAGGTCTGCTTCTTCGTCCTTCTGAGTGTCAGCCTGACCTCTCAGGCTGGGGTGCTTGAATTCACCGCTACAACTTTCAGTGGCGTCGAAGCCACCTCGCCGATGACAATCACGGTAAGACGAACAGGAGTAGTGACGGCTGCCGCGACCGTGGTCGTCAAGTCTGCGGACGCCACCGCGAGCGCTGGGGCAGACTACACGGCCGTGACCACCACCTTGCGCTGGGCCGCTGGCGATGCCACCGACAAGACCGTCAGTCTGGCGCTCCTGGACGACAGAGTCAGTGAGGAAAGCGAGACGTTGACGCTGACCCTTTCCGACGTGACCGGAGATACCATTGGTGCCAATGCGCAGACCACTCTCACCATTGCCGATTTCGAGCAGGGCGCACTGCAATTTTCAGCGACCGACTATCAGGCGAACGAAGACGGAGGCACCGCGACCATTACCGTGCAACGCAGCGGCGGCAGCAACGGCAGCGCGACGATCAACTATGCGACCACCAACAAGACCGCGACAGCACCCGATTACTACCTGACCAAGACCGGCACGCTGACCTTCGCCGAGGGCGTCACTTCGCAAACATTTGCAGTAACGATCATCAACAACACACTCGGCCAGATCGACAGAACGGTCGGCCTGACGTTGAGCACTCCCGGCGGAGGTGCTCTCGCCGGTGAACGTGTCTCAGCCACGCTGACCATCATCAACGACGACGCGGACTTCACCGCCGGGCTGACCAAAATCACCCCAACGCGCACAGGCGTGATACAGCCTGTTGTCATCAACCTCGCGCAGCCTTCGCCATTCAACACCAAGAATTCGCTGCTGCAGGCTATCAACCGTATTCCGGAACTGAGTATCACTGCGCTCGCCGCGTTGCAGAGCACAGCGGGTGTCGTGACGATTGCCGTGGGGGACGCGACCTTTCATCTCCTCCCCTATAACGGTTTCAAGGTCAGCGCTTCCACCAGTCCTGCGATCTACGTGAACCAGGACAGCAGCGGTCGCATTATCACGGACGAAGGATTGCAGGTCGGATTCCAGCCAGCGCTGGCCGCGGTTGATGTATTGCAGACGCAATTGACCGCGATGAAGCTGCCTAAACTCACTGTGACAGACCAAGGCAACATCACCGTGCAACGCAATCAAGGTCCGCCGCAATTGGATGTAGACAGCACTGGCAAGCTCGTCATCAACAATGCATTTTATGACCGCTTCAACCTGCGCCCCCTGATCGTGTCGACGCTGGCAACGCCGGGTTCCACGGTCGGCGTCCATATGCACGCGCATCCAAACGCCGGGCTGCCCAATGAGATCTATCTGCGAGTGGTGTACAGCAGCGGCAATCAACTGCGGCAGCAGCTGTTGACCACGGCACCAGTGATTACAGAGGAGTTGACCGCAGCGCTGCTGGCAATGAAAGACGTAACCAAAGTCCATCTTGAGGAATTCGGGGTAACCTCGTTTACGTTCAACGGTCGCCAACTTTACGTGTATGCGGATATGATCGTGAGACGAGTCGACCCGACGACTTATGCCGGATCGACGCTGAAAACGGGGTTATTCAATGTGAGTGATCTGAACGGCGATGGCAGCGACGACTTTCGGATGGTGTACTCCAATGGCGATGAGCAGAATTTCTTTTATATCGCGCCGAAGTGAATCAATCGCCTGCCCCTGTGGGAGCGGGCGACATTGTATCTGTCGGATTAAAAGCCTTGGCGGTAGCTGCCATCCAGAATTTTCTGCCACCACGCCTCGTTGTCCAGATACCACTGCACAGTCTTGCGCAGCCCCTCGTCGAACCCGGCCAGAGGTTGGTAGCCCAACTCACTCATGATCTTGCCAGCATTGATGGCGTAGCGGGTGTCGTGGCCGGGCCTGTCGGTCACGAAAGTGATCAGGCTTGCACCGGGCTTGCCTTTGGCGGCCGGGCAGGCCGGGAAGCGCGCGCGCAGTGACGCATCGGCGGCAAACAACTCATCCACCAGCCGACACAACAGCTTCACGGTGTCGATATTCGCCCACTCGTTGTTGCCGCCGATGTTGTAAGTCTCGCCGGGGCGACCCCTGCTGACCACCAGATCGATGCCTCGGGCATGGTCGTCCACATACAGCCAATCGCGGATCTGCTGCCCATCGCCGTAGATCGGCAGGGCTTTGCCATGCAGGATGTTGAGCAGACACAGGGGAATCAGCTTTTCCGGGAAGTGGTAGGGGCCATAGTTGTTGGAGCAATTGCTGGTGGTCACCCGCAGACCGAAAGTATGGTGATAGGCGCGCACCAGATGGTCGGACGCGGCCTTGCTCGCGGCATAGGGAGAGTTCGGCGCGTAAGGCGTGGTCTCCGTGAAGGCGGGATCTTTGGGGCCGAGCGTGCCATACACTTCGTCAGTGGAGACATGATGGAAGTGATGGGGCTTCTTCTCGGGCTGATCCAGCCAGCACTTCTTGGCCGCCTTCAGCAGGCTGTGAGTGCCGACGATATTGGTGCTGATGAAGGCATCCGGGCCGGTGATGGAGCGATCGACGTGGCTCTCCGCGGCGAAGTGGATGATCGTGTTGATGTCATGCTGCGTGAGCAACTGTTCCACCAGTGCCTGGTCGCAGATGTCGCCCTGCACGAAGGTGAAGCGCGCGTTATCCCAGACGTCGCGCAGGTTCCAGGTATTGCCCGCGTAGGTGAGGGCGTCCAGAGCAATCAGGCGGTCCTGCGGGTAGCGCTGCAGCCAGTAGTGCGTGAAGTTGGCGCCGATGAAGCCGACCGCGCCAGTGACCAGAACGTTTCGCATTGTTTCTTGTTCCCAGTAGTCAAACATTATCGCGGACTGTGGGAGCTTGCAGGCAAGCTCCCACAAAAGGCTAACCTTCGCTCATTCTCTTGAGCACATCGCGCAGCGCCGTGCGCCAATGCATCTGCGGGCACCCCAGCTCCGTCAGCGCGCGTGACTTGTCCAGCACACTGTAAGTCGGCCGCCGAGCGGGCGTCGGATACTTCACCGTCGGTATCGGATTTATGGGAATGGCGCGATCCAGGATCGAAAGTGCAAGCGCCTCTTCCTGAATGGCGACGGCGAAGTCATACCAGCTGGCTACTCCGGCATCGGTCCAGTGATAGATACCCTCCGGCTTGTCCGCCTGCACCAGCGCTTGCAGGCACTGCGCCAAAGTGGCGGTCGAGCAGGGCGTGCCGATCTGGTCGTCAACGACGTTCAGCATTTCACGCTCGCGCAGCAGGCGCAGCATGGTCTTCATGAAATTGGTGTTGTAGGGCGAATACAGCCAGGCCGTGCGTACTATCGAGGCGTTGCCAGGCAATAGCGTCGCTATCACCCGTTCGCCCGCCAGCTTGCTCTGGCCATAGATGCTCAACGGGGCCACCGGGTCGTCGACACGGTAAGGCTGATTCTTCTCGCCGTTGAAGACGAAGTCTGTTGAGATGTGGATCAGGTGCGTGCCACTGCTCTTGCACCACTGGGCGAGATGCTTCACGCCCTGTTCGTTGATGGCGTAAGCCTCTGCCGCATTGCTCTCGGCAGCATCCACCGCCGTGTAGGCAGCAGTGTTGATGACGATATCGGGCTTGAGAGACTCAAGAGTGGCGGTGACGCTGGCCTGATCGGTGATGTCCAGCTCGTCCCGACTCAGAGGGAACAGAAGGTTGGACTCAGCTAGCTCACAACGCACCAGCGTCTGGCCAAGCTGGCCGTTGGCTCCGGTAATGACGATTCTTTTTTGCATCGATCGCTCGCTCCTCGCGCATCTCCTCGCGCATGTCCCTGCTGATGTGTGGTGCCGCCAGCACCATAGACTAGTCGTAAACCGGCGCCTCGGCAAAGACCCGGGCATTGCGATCCTTGTCGGAGAGCACTGGCTCTGCTACTCCGGCCTTCTCCAAAGGCCACGCAATCGCCAGTGCCGGGTCGTTCCACAGCAAGGAGTGCTCGTCGGCCGGGGCATAGTAGTCCGTGCACTTGTAGACCATCTCGGCGCTGTCGCTGGTGACGATGAAGCCATGCGCGAAGCCCGGTGGCACCCACAATTGGCGGTGGTTGTCGGCGGAAAGGAATTCGCCCACCCACTGCCCGAACGTCGGCGAGTTGCGGCGCATGTCGACGGCGACGTCGTAGATCTCGCCCGCAATGACGCGCACCAGTTTGCCCTGTGGTTGCTGCAGCTGGTAGTGCAGGCCGCGCAGAATGCCTCTTGCGGACTTGCTGTGGTTATCCTGCACGAAGGAGACGCCCGGCACGATATTTTCGAAGGTCGACGCTCGCCACGTTTCCATGAAAAAGCCGCGATGATCGCCATGCAGACGTGGTTCAAGGAGGAGGATATCGGGAATGCGGGTAGGGGTGATGTTCAATCGACGGCCTTCTGCTTCTCAGGGTTGGTCATGTTCTGTGGTACTGGTTTCGGTGGCTCTGGGTTCACTGTGCTTGAGCTGCTGCAGTATCGCAGGCAGTTCATCGGTGAAGGAGGCGGCGGGATTATAGCCCAATTCTTTTTGAATATTCTCGCAGGAGAAGACGCTGTCCGTGGTCAGCGCGCGATAGGAACGCAGACCCGGGGCATTGCGCAGGCGCAGTGCGCGGCTCAGCACCTCCAGCGCGGCGGCTCCGCACCACAATACAAACTGCGGCGTTTGCCAGCGCGGCACCGAACGCCCAAGCGCGCGCCGCACACTCACCTCTATCCCTTTCATTGTGTAGGCGCGACCGTCGGTGACAACGTAAACCCTGCCATTCGCTTGTGGTGCAGCGGCAGCCAGCAGCGCTGCTTCACACAGATCGTGCTGCCCCACCAGTGAAATGGCCGCGCCTGGGGTCGGCAGCGGAGGGAAGACTCCGCGCTCGATGAGGCGAATCATGGTCAGCAGATTGCCTTTCATGCCGAGACCATAGACGTTCGCCGGACGCAGACAGCAGACCTCAATCCTGCCCTCCCGAGCGGCAGTAAGCAGTAGTTCCTCGGCCTCGCGCTTGGCGCTGCCATAGGCGGTCAGTGCCACCTGGCTGTCATCCGCATGGATGCTGCTGAAGTAGACAATGCGCCGGACGCCGCCTTTTACGGCAGCTGCCAACAACACGCGCGTGCCCTCGACATTGGTGGCCCGCATCTGCTCCAGGTCGTGCTGATTGACGTGCGCATAGGCCGCCAGATGAAACACCGTGTCCACACCATCACACGCCCGCGCCAGCAATGCTTCGTCACGCATATCACCCTGGAAATGGCGAATTTCCTGCGCGTCCGGCCCCGCAAGGGCGGCGCGGCGCGACAGTGTCCGCACTTGGCAGCCACGCGCCAGCAAGCGCCGCGTCAGCGCCTGCCCGATAAAGCCGGTAGCACCTGTAACGAGCACGACGCTGTTGGACTCAAGCATGTTCACAGGAACCGCCAGCCATGGGTGTTATAGAAAAGAATGCCAGAACGCACGAACATCCCGATGTGGCGCAGCCCCTTGCTGGCACTGTCGCCGCCAAGATGCGTAATGTGCATCGTGGGTAGATAGGCCAGTGTTCCCTTGTCGTGCACACGCAACGACAGGTCGAAGTCTTCGAAATAAAGGAAGTAGCGTGCATCAAAACCGCCAACCGACCGCAAAACCGAGGTACGGAAGAGCATGAAGCAACCGCTGATGATGGGGATGCCCGTGCTCGGCTCCTGTTCGGAAAGCTCACGCATCTCATAGTGCGCCAGGCGCCGCTCGAAGGCCCGTCTGACAGCCGCAGGCGCGAAGCCACGCAGAAGGAAATCCAGAACGGAAGGGAAGCGCTTGCAGACGTATTGCTTGTGACCCTCGCCATCGTGAACAGCTGGGCTGAGAGCGGCGACTGCGGGATTCTGCATCATGTAGCGCAGCCCAAGACCGAGGGCATCCTGTGCCAGCGTCACATCCGGGTTGAGTATCAAGTGATAGTCTGTGTTCGCTGCAGATATCGAGAGGTTGTGCCCACGGCCATAGCCCACATTGCCATGTCCCTCCAGCAGTCGTACTTCTACCGATTGTGCAGCAGCCTCTGCAGCCAACTGCCCGACCATTGCCGACAAAACGGGGTCTGCATCTGCGTTGTTGATGATATCAACTCGGGCGGACTGCAATTCTCCAGCCGCAACGGCGACGGCAATCGCTCCGAGCAGCGAGCGCAGTCCAGACAGCAAGATCGCCGTGTCCGTCTTGTAGATAACGACGGACACGGAAAGCGTTGGCACGTGTTTCGGATTGTTGATCACAATGGCAGGCTATTGCTCGACCAAACGGTCGCCAAACGGAGTACGCACCACACGCATCCCTTGCGGCACGTCTTCGGGCGGTATACGCCGCGGCTGGAAGCGTTCGGCACCAGGAGGAGCAGGAGTCCCTGCCTGAGCCTGGGCATTGGCCTCATTAAGGGCCGCCGCGCGCAACGCTGCAGCAAAGGGGTTCTCGGGGACCTCTCCCGGTTGCTGAGCCGCCGAGTCATTATAAGTGGCAGCCGCTCCTGCACCTTGGGCCGCTGGAACCGGGGCGGCTGTTGCCAGACTTAACAGGCTGAGCCCTTCCGCGCCGCAGGTCACCCCCTTGTCGGCGGCAGCAATGCAGGGCGAGCCTCCGGGATTGGCGATCGAAGCCCGACGAGAGCCGATGTCGACAAGCCGATACCCTGGGTGATCCGGTATATCCTGCACACTTCCTGGACTACCTGTAACGACAACGATCTCGCCACTGCTACTGGCTAACGTGGCTCTATATTTGCCACCAATACGGCTTGTGCCTATTAGTGTGAATGCCGGGACAGTCGCGACGGCGTTCTGCTCTCTATTCTGCTGGGCATCTATGTTGTCAATGCGATTTTCGTTGACAACCGGCTCGAACAGCGACAAATCCTGAGCTGAAAGAGGTTGGCTCGCGGCAAGCAAAAGCGGCACCAGGGCCGTCGAGGCGAGAGTGCTCATGGAATGAAAGGTCAGGGTAGTCAGTTGCCTGATCATTGGTCTCTACTCTTCACAAGTTGCCAAGGGGGGGTGGAGCCGCAGTGCGGGTCATGTTACTCCTTCGACTGGGGTCGGGCAAAAATAGTTTGCCTCCGTATCAGGCGCTCACGCTGGACACTCCCGCGCCGATTGAATACAGTCTCCCGCTCATTTTGCGCGCTCAGACATTATCGCGCGCACTCAATACTGTAAGAGGAAAAGTCGTGTCCGCCATCAAACCCTTGTCCCGTGAATTCCATGCTGGCAAACGCTGGCTCCGCTACGCTGGCTACCCTTTTGCCGCCGCCGATACCATCTGCCCACTGGTCGTACAGGAGGTGACACGAGCGATGCTCAGCCTTCCCATTGCCTTCGTCCCGCAGAACGACGCATTCGTGCTGGTGGCTCTGCAAGGCCTCGAGCAAGGTAAAAACCTGCTGGTGACGGCGGACGGTCGCTGGCGCTCCGGCTATGTCCCCGCACACTATCGGAGCTTTCCCTTCCAGCTGGCGACCAGTGCGGACAATCAGCAAGTACTCTGCGTCAATGAGGACAGCGGTCTGATTGTCGACGGCACTGAGGGCGAGCCCTTCTTCGACGACGCCGGTAACCCGACAGCGGCGGTATCCGAGATCATGACATTCCTCACGCAGATTGCATCGAATCGGCTGTCGACCGCCCAGATCTGCGCGCAGCTGCAACAATTCCAGCTCCTGCAACCCTGGCCGATCACCGTGCAGGCGGCGGCGGGACCTCACAATGTGCAGGGGCTGTATCGTATCGACGAGCCCGCATTGAACAAACTGCCAGCTGATGACCTGATGACTTTGCGCGATTCCGGGGCCTTGCTGACTGCCTATTGTCAGCTGCTCTCCATGCAGCACCTACCCGCATTGACGAGGGTGCTGATTCACGAGCAACAGCTTGCCACCAAGCCCATGCCCAAGGAACTGGATCTGGACTTCCTCAACGACTCAGGCAATATCAATTTCGGATAGGCCGAAACTCTTTCAGACGATAGTGGGTAACAGATCAGCATGCCATTAATGCACAAGATGACGAGTGAGTTTGTCGAAGACGAAGACCGCATGCGTCTGACCGGCGAGCTAAAGGAGGGAGGAACCGTCGTGATCTGGCTCACGCAGCGCCTGCTCACGCGGCTGCTGCCACATCTGTTCAAGTGGCTGGAAAAGCAATCTGGCAGCAACCTTCCGTCAGAGTTGGTTCTCAGTTTTGCGCAGCAGGCGGCCAGGGCAGAGCTTTCTCCGGAGCCGCCCGTAAAATCCAGCGAGGATGCAAAGGCCTGGCTCGCCCACGCCGTTGACGTCACGGTAGAACCAACGGGCCTGCGGCTGCTCTTTCGCAGCCTGCAGCAAGAACAGGCTGGTGTCACGCTGCAACCACAGCAGCTGCGGCAATGGCTGAGCATTCTCCACGACCTGTGGCGAAGAGCCGAATGGTCAGCAGGGCTATGGCCAGAGTGGATAGCCAGTTCGGACCCGGCAGCAGCCCCTAAACTGCGCGCTCCACTGCACTGACGGAGCAGACGGCCAACCCCGCCCGGAACACATCAGATGATCTGTAGCGCCTTGAGAATCGGAATCTGCTTGGTGAGGAATTCCTCTGCTCCTGTGGTTAGATAGGCCAGATTCTCTTCAGCCGTTTCCAGGGTCTTGCCATCCTTGACCAATCTCTGCCGTTGCGGCCACAACACATCCAATACTTCCTGAGCCCATTCGGCTGGCTTCTTCTTACCCTGGGCGCGGGCGCGCAGGAAGAGCTGCTGAAAACGGTTGACCGCGTATCCACCGCCAGTAATCGGGCTGGCAAGATAGGCGATCTCGTCACTACTGCGGGCGCGCTCCATTAGAAACGCATTGACCTTTTCTGTGTGCACTCGCGCCTTGCTGACGATGGCTTTATCTTGCACCAGCGCAAGGTGTCCGGCACCGACGAGAACGATCACGGCCTGAGACAACTGATTGAAATTGATGTTTTTTTCCTTCAGAGCGTCAACAATCTGCGCCACCGTGCGCGACTGGTGGTCCGCCAGCAGATCGAGCAGAGGGATATAGACCTCTGCGCTCATCGACGCCTCGCCGAGTGCACCGTTCAGTTTCAATGAGATATCCGGGCGATGGGTAATCAGCACGACGCTTTGTTTGTGGAAATCCTCCACTTGCTCCAGATTCGAGAGCTTGCGTGAGCCTTTCACCCAATAGTCACGTCTGAATTGTTGATTGACCATGAAATCGCGGACCGATTCCCTGAACATCACGTCGGGTATCTGACTCAGGAAAGTCGTCTGATCAGGCGTCAGATTGATGCCATCAATGTGATCCAGGTAATGGGCTGAGCACGCGAAATTGAGTTTGGCAGGCTCCAGCCACTGCGCCATTTTCGAGAACGGCATCGGATGCCAGTCGCTATTGAAGTATTCATGTGCCAGATAGTGCCGACTCTGATCCTTGAGTTTTTGGACGCGCTCAACTACCAGTGGATTCACGCGTGCATAGAGTGGATTGGTGGCAAGCAGCTTGTCCGCAAAATCGACGGCGTTGTTGATGCGCGAGACGATCCCGTGCCCCTGCGACCCCATGACCTCGGCATGATCCACCATCAAATCGCGCAGCGGAGCAAAGGCGGCCCATCCCGGCATGGTGTTGTAACTGATATACAACACTCCACCGACCTTCAGCTTGCGGCGCAGGAAGTCCACGATCACCGCACGGTTCTCGTCGGAGATCCAGCTCCAGATGCCGTGCAGCCCTATATAGTCAAACTCCGGCAGATCTGCGCGTTGCGCGAAATCGGCGAAAGTATCATCGAATAGATGCGCATCCGTGCCAGCGACGCGTGCCAGCTCCTGCGCAAATCCAGCTTGGGAAGGATTGAAGTCGGTGCCATGCCAGGCGATGAGGGTGGCTGCGGCGTGCAGATTGGCGCTTAACCCTTGGCCGAAACCCAGCTCACAGGCATTGCCAAATTCCGGACAGACCAGCCCGGCGTTCAAGAACGCCAGCTTCACCCGCAACGGATTCAGTTCGTTGTAATAGCCATATGTGTAGCCGATGTCCGCGACATATCCCGCGCTCCAGGTGCTCATAGTGTGTCCTTGTTGTTATAGATATGAAAAGCCCCCGACTCCGGAGAGGCGAGGGCTCTTTTGTTTCCACCACCAGAGTTCTTCACCGAGGTGAAGAACTCCGATTAGCCGGTATTACGCGATGTCTGCGTACAGAATCGCACCAGCAACTGTCGCAGTAGTGGCACCACTTACTTCAACCAGACCAGTTGCACCAGTGACACCAACCAGTTTCACCAGTACATCTTGCGCTGCGTTCTCAGCGAACACGTAAGTGTCTCCGCCGAATTCGAAGGCCAGGATGTCGCCCAGTGTTGCAGCAACAGCAGACGCTTCTGTCAGCCACTCAGCCAGCGTATCAACTGCGGATGCACCAGTACCGCTCAGAGTCAGGATGCCACGTGAACTTACTGAGTAAGTCACGCCCACTGCCTGGCCTGCCAAGGTTGTTGCTGTTGCTTCGATAGCGATTGCTTGGTCACCAGCAGCTGGATCTAAGTCCAGGTTCAGCAGAGAAGCATTAACGCCGCCTGCAGTAGCAGCCTGGAACAGGGCATTGCTAGACAAGTCTACTGCTGTGCTGATCACTTCAGACACTTTGAAACCAGTGACGGAATCGAAGGCTGCTGTGCCAGAGTCGGTAGAAGTACCTGCAGTAGAGTTCACAACAACGATGTCACGACCTTCGCCCACAGTGATTGTGTCTACGCCCAGACCGCCGCTGACAACATCAGCACCAGCGCCGCCATTGATGGTGTCTTTGGCTGCAGCACCGCTCAGGGTGTCGTTACCTGCACCACCAGTCATGGTGACGGTTGCAGTAGTCGTTACGTTCGCAGATGTGAAAGTCACACCCAAGTTCGCAGCTGTGTCTACCGCAGTAGCAGTGCTGTTACCAACCACGCCAGAGGCGTCGAAAGTGGTGATTGCAGTGTTGCCAGCGGCGTTGGTCAGGTTCAGACCATTGTTACCAGTCACAACCACTTTGGTTGCAGCAGCCGCCACCAGAGTCGCAGTACCGATAGTGGCCGCACTTGCAGTAGAAGCGTCAACTGTTGCGATGTTGACAGTTTCGATACCGGCCAGAGTGACGCTGCCGAAACCAATCGCTGCAGCACCCGCTGTGCTCAGAGACACGTTGAAGGTGTCGCCGGCAGTCAGAACTGCGTTAGTGACGTTAGCAACAACGCTACCACCTACACCGACATCCGCATCCAGAGTCAGCGTGCCACCTGTCGCGAAACCATCCAGAGTCAGGACGCCGACCGCACCACGGGTAACCACTTTGTTGACGCCGTTGATACCGGCCAGGTTAATGCCTGTTAACGGCGCAGCAGTTTCAATATCCAACACTTCAAAACCGGTGTACTTGGTGTTGAATGTGGAGCTGGCGTCGGCTGCGTCGGCTTCTGCTGCAGACATAACGATCGTGTCTGTGCCATCACCGGCAGCAACTGAGCCACCAGTACCTACGGGGCCGCCGTAAGTGACCTTGTCGTCACCGGCACCCATAGTGATTGCCTTGGTCAAACCAGTCGCCAGAGAGACAGTATCTGCACCAGCACCACCAGTGAACAGTACGCCAGCACCCAGCGCCGTGCCGAAAGAAGAACCGCCTGTGTTGGTCACGGTGATTGCTGTAACAGAGCCGAAGCCAGTGTTAGCAGTGAAAGTTACTTTTGCATCACCAGCCACGTTGATGGTGGTTGCGTCAGCAACTACCAGGTCAGCAACTGTAGAGGCAGCAGTAGAAGAAGTGATGTTGACAGTGGTGAAACCGTCGTCAGCAGCTGCTTCGCCGTCAGTGATTGATGCAGCTGCACCGCTCAGGCCGTTCAGGTTCAGAGCCAGAGTGTTCGCTGTAGGAACCGCTGTCAGTGCGCCACGGCTGATTGTCAGCGCGCCGCCAGTACCAGCCAGGTTAACTGTGGCGATAGCACTGGA
>JAUSMU010000252.1 GCA_030645995.1 Gammaproteobacteria bacterium
ATTCTCGACGCAGCGCAGACACAGTTCCGGGTGCGCAGCATTCGAGCCGATGTCGGCACGGTGATGCCAGCAGCGCACGCACTTGGTATGGGCTGACGGCGTGATTCGCAGCTGCAGCCCCGGCACCTCGGTGGCGGCGGCATCGACGGCGGCGCTCATCGGTTGCAGCGTCGCGTGCGAGACCATCAGCACAAAGCGCAGCTCGTCGTCGAGTCGGCTCAGCAGCGAGTTCAGGCCAGCGTCACAGAACAGCGTGACTTCGGCACTCAAGGCGGCACCGATCAGCTTGTCATTACGCTGTCTCTCCAGCTCTTTGTTCACGGCGGTCTTCACGGCCATGACCTGTTGCCAGAAGTGATCGTCCATGTCCGCAGACTCGGCGAGCAGCGGCAGCCCTTCGGAGAACTGGCTGAGGAACACCGAGTCGGTGCGCTGACCGGGAATGCTTGCCCAGATCTCATCCGCCGTAAAACTGAGAATCGGCGCGATCAGCTTGCTGAGGATTTCCACGATGTGGTACATCGCCGTCTGCGTAGAACGCCGCGCCAGACAATCGTCGCGCGTGGTGTACTGACGGTCCTTGATCACGTCCAGATAGAAACTGCCCAGCTCGATGACGCAGAAGTTGTGCACCTTCTGATAGACGCCGAGGAAGTGATAATTCTCGTAATCTTCCACGACCTGCTGCTGCAGCAATTGCGCCTGACGGGTGATCCAGTAATCGAGCGCCACCATGTTGTCGGGCGCGACCAGATTCTGCGCCGGATCGAAACCGCTCAGGTTGGAGAGCAGGAAGCGCGCGGTGTTGCGGATGCGGCGGTAAGAATCGGCGACGCGCTTGAGCACTTCGGTGGAGGCCGTCATCTCGCCACGGAAATCCGTGGACGCGACCCACAGACGCAGGATATCGGCGCCATATTCCTGGAACACTTCCTTCGGAGAGATGGTGTTGCCGAGCGACTTGGACATCTTGTAGCCCTTGGCATCCACGGTGAAACCGTGGGTCAGCACCTGTCGATAAGGCGCCGTGCCGTACATCGCCACTGCCGTCTTCAATGACGACTGGAACCAGCCGCGATGCTGGTCCGAGCCTTCCAGATACAGGTCGGCCGGGTAGCCCAGGCCACGCTGCTGCAGCACGGAATAGTGGGTGACACCGGAATCGAACCAGACGTCCAATGTGTCGGTGACCTTGCTGTACTGAGCAGCCTCGGCACCGAGCAGGTCTTCGGCAGTCAGTTCGAACCAGGCGTCGATACCCTTCTGTTCGATGCGCAGGGCTACCTCCTCGATCAGCTCGGCGGTACGCGGGTGCAGTTGCTGCGTCTCTTTGTTGACGAACAGCGTGATTGGCACGCCCCAGGTGCGCTGGCGGGAGACACACCAGTCCGGGCTGCCCTTGAGCATCAGCTCGATACGGGCCTGACCCCAGTCGGGAATCCACTTCACCTTGGCGACCTCATCCAGCGCGGACTGCATCAATCCCTGCTCGCTCATGCTGATGAACCACTGCGGCGTGGCGCGATAGATCAGCGGCGTCTTGGTACGCCAGCAGTGCGCGTAGCTGTGCACGATCTTCTTCACGGCCACCAGCGCGTGACGTTCCTTGAGTTCTTCGATGACGAGTTCGTCGGCCTTGTAGACATGCGCTCCGGCAAACTTGCCTGCTGCGCTCGTGAAGACACCGTCATCGTCCACCAGATTCAGCGTGCCCAGCCCATAGGCCATGCCGACATTGAAGTCGTCCACGCCGTGGTCGGGCGCCGTGTGCACCGCACCGGTACCGGCATCAGTGGTGACATGCTCGCCGAGGATGACCGGCACCTGCTTGTCGACAAACGGATGCTGCAGCAACAGCTTCTCCAGCACGGCGCCCTTGACGCTGCCGAGCACTTCATAGGATTCGCTGCCGTAGCGCTGCATGATCTCGTCGACCATGGCGGTCGCCAGCACGAGCGTCTCGCGACCACTTTCCAGCGCGCAGTCCACCAGCGCGTATTCGAGTTCGGCATTCAGGCACACGGCCTGGTTGGAGGGCAGCGTCCAAGGGGTGGTTGTCCAGATGACGACGGACACGTTCTGGATACCATCCAGATTCAGCGTGACGCCCTGGCCTTTGAATCTTGCGAAGAGCTCTGTCGGATTTGCCACCGGGAAGCGCACATCAATCGCGAACGAGGTCTTGTCCTGGTATTCCACTTCGGCCTCAGCCAGCGCCGAACCTCCGACCACGCTCCAGTAGACGGGCTTGAAGCCCTTCACCAGATGACCATTGGCGGCGATCTTGCCGAGCGCGCGCACGGTATCGGCCTCGGTCTTGAAGTTCATGGTGAGGTAGGGATTGGCCCAGTCACCCAGCACGCCCAGACGGACGAAGTCCTGCTTCTGAATCTCGACCTGTGCCGCTGCGTACTCGCGGCAGGCTTTGCGGAACTCGGCGAAAGAGACCTTCTTGCCGGCCTTGCCGAGCTTCTTCTCGACATTGTGCTCGATGGGCAGACCGTGACAGTCCCAGCCCGGCACGTAGGGCGAATCGAAGCCTGCCAGAGTCTTGGCCTTGACGATGAAATCCTTGAGTGACTTGTTGACCGAGTGCCCCAGGTGCAGCTCGCCGTTGGCATAGGGCGGGCCGTCGTGCAGGACGAAGCGTGGCCGGCCAGCGCTGATGGCGCGAATCTTCCCGTACAGGTCCATGGCTTGCCAGCGGGCCAGCATCTCCGGCTCGCGCTGCGCGAGGCTGGCTTTCATGGGGAACTCTGTCTGTGGCAGGTTCAACGTGGTCTTGTAGTCGGTCATCTCGCTTACCTTTTATCCTGGATATCCATGTGGGAGCGGGCCTGCCTGCTCCCACAGCTTTAAAGGGGCATTTCCTTTTCGAAAAATTCTCTGGTGGTCTGCACATCAATCGCGATACGCGCCTGCAGCTCCTCCAGCGACGCGAACTTCTGCTCGTCACGGATCTTGTGGCGGAAGATCACCGTAATCTTCTCGCCGTAGATATCACTGTCAAAATCCAGCAGATGCACTTCCAGCACGGCCTTGCTGCTGTCTGTCACTGTGGGCCGGTAGCCGATATTCGCAGCGCCCTTCAGAAAGCGCTCCGCCATCTCTTCGTTGTCTACGCGCACATCGCAGGCATACACGCCATGCAGCGGCAGCGTCTTGCGGTCGAGGCGCACATTGCAGGTCGGGAAGCCCAGATCGCGCCCCAACTGCTGCCCCTGCACCACCGTGCCGGAGATGCTATAGGGCCGATTGAGCAACAGCTCTACCAGCTCGAAGTCGCCCCTGGCCAGCTGTTCACGCACATAGGTGCTGCTGATACGCACGCCATTGTGGACACAGCTGGCGGTCTCGACAAGCTCGAAACCAAGTTGATCGCCATAGCGCTGCAGCATGGCGAAATCGCCACGCCGCTGATGACCGAAACGGAAATCGCTGCCGATGATGAGACACTGCAGCCCGAGGCCATTTACCAGTATTGTCTCGATGTAGTCTTCGGCGCTGAGTCTGGCAAGCGCTGCGTCGAAGCGCAGCTTGTATACGAACTCGATGCCCTGCTCTTCCAGCAACTGCAGCTTCTCGCCCAGTTCACACAGGCGGGCGGGACAATCACGGGGCGTGGCAGCGAAGAATTCTTCGGGATGAGGTTCAATCAGAATGACCAGCGACGGCACGCCGAACTCCGCCGCCTTGGCACGCAGTTGCTGCAGGATCAGTTGGTGGCCGGTGTGTACGCCATCAAATTTGCCAATCGTCGCAACACAATGGCTGTGGTGGCGGCGAAAGCTGTCGGTGTCCTCGATCACTATCATGTTCTGAGTCGCAGCGGCAGCAGGCCGCGTGAGGGTATAAAAGCGCGCGATTATACCCGCTTATGCTGCGGGGCCTCAAAGAACTTTAGCCATTCCAAACCTTAGTCCTTCATTTTCAACCTTTCGGTGCCCTTCACAAACAGGATGCGGGCCCACAGGGCGACAAACAGCAGCACAATAAACTGCGAATAGAAGCCAGCGCCGAGCGAACCGGACTCCGCGTCCATGGCGATGGAGATCATGTTGAAAATCATCGCCACCACCATCGACACCAGCACGGCAGAGATCAATAGTTGGATAATGCCCATCATTCGAACCATCTCACACCCCGTCGAAAAATATCTTATTGCGGAACATTCAGCACCAGTTTGCCGACCATGGTGCCGGACTCCAGCTTGGCGTGGGCCTTCAGCAGATTGGCAGCGTTCAGCGGGCCGTAGTGCTCGGTGCGGGTGTGACGCAACAC
>JAUSMU010000253.1 GCA_030645995.1 Gammaproteobacteria bacterium
CTGTTGCGGCAGCATCCCGAGGATGTCCTCGAGTTGTTGATTCAGCAGGATCGTGAAGACAAGCGCATCAATGAATTGAAGGGCCTCGCGGCCGCTGCCGGCGTCAGCTGGCAGGGGCTTGACCGCAAGGATCTGGACAAGCGTCTGCGTAACCTGCAGCCCGGAGCGGTGCATCAGGGCGTGATCGCCCTGTGTCGACTCGGCGGGACGGTGCTCGATGAGCGCGGTCTGGCGAAGCTGCTCGACTCGCTCACGCATACCCTACTTATATTGGTGCTGGATGAGGTCACCGATCCGCACAATCTGGGTGCCTGCCTGCGTACCGCCGATGCGGCTGGTGTCGACGCGGTGATTGTCCCGAAAGACCGTTCCGCTCCGTTGAACATGACAGCGCGCAAGGTGGCCTGTGGTGCTGCGGATACCATCGCTTTCGCCGAAGTGACCAATCTCAGTCGCACGCTTGGTGAGCTGAAGGAGCGCGGCATCTGGATTGCCGGTGCGGCGGGAGAGGCCGAAGACAGCCTCTACAGCATGGATTTCAAGCAACCCATCGCCATTGTCATGGGCTCTGAAGGCAAAGGGCTGCGACGCCTCACCCGTGAGCACTGTGACTATTTGATGTCGATCCCGATGGCTGGTGCGCTGAGCAGCCTCAATGTCTCGGTCGCGACCGGGCTGTGCCTGTTCGAGGCGGTGCGCCAGCGACGAACCTGAAATCCTGCAATCCTGTGGGAGCGGGCCTGCCCGCGATCAGATGTAGTGCAAAGTCAATCGCGGGCAGGCCCGCTCCCACAGGAGTCACAGGGCTGGCTGAAAAACAGATTGCATGTTCAGCAGCGCTTCTCTAGAATGCCCGCTCCTTAATTTCGGGGAACTGTCTTTGGACAAAACCCCTTAACTCCTTGCCTTACTGCACAGCGGTCTCTCAAACCGCTGCTCGTCGGAAGGCTACAAACCGAAAGGAGTCTCTATGAGACACTACGAAGTAGTTTTTTTGGTGCACCCGGATCAAACAGATCAAGTGCCCGTGATGGTCGAGCGTTATACCCAGATGATCAAGGACAGCGGCGGAGCAATCCACCGTCTTGAAGACTGGGGCCGTCGCCAACTCGCTTACCCGATCAACAAAATCCACAAAGCTCACTACATCCTCATGAATATCGAGTGTGGCAGTGCAGTGCTGGAAGAAATCGTCACTCTGTTCCGCTACAACGATGCGATTCTGCGTAACCTCGTTATGAAGATGAGTGGTCCCGTCATTGAAGAGTCTCTGATTCTGAAGGGCGAGCGTGAGAGCCGCGAGCGTCGTCAGCGCGCCGAACAGAAGCGCAAGCTGGAAGAAGATGCGGCTGCCCGTGAGGCAGAAACTGAAGAAGTTGTCGAAGAATTCGACGGCTTTGATGATGCGGACGAATTGGATGCGGATGACTCCAAGGAGTAATCCCGGTCTATCATCGAGGAAGACCAGCCATCGACCCGTTTCTGGCGATTTTAAACAGTCATAGCAATATTAGTTGAAAGGATAGTAACCATGTCTCGATTTTTCAGAAGGCGTAAATTCTGCAAATTTACTGCTGAAGGCACCATAGAGATCGATTACAAAGATATCGAAACTCTGAAGGCCTACGTGTCCGAAACCGGCAAGATCGTGCCGAGCCGTATCACTGGTACCAAGGCCCGTTATCAGCGTCAGCTGGCGACTGCGGTGAAGCGTGCCCGTCATCTGGCGCTGATTCCGTACACCGACAGTCATACTGCCTGATCCCGTTAACATGAGGGCTTCGGGATGAGGGCTTCGGAATGAGGTCTCTCGCAGAGTTCGCAATGGCAGGGCGCCGTCAGGCCATCCTTGCCGCGATGCTTCTCGGAGTTCTCCCGGTAGTCAACTTTCTGAGTGCACCGGTGGTGGCGCTGGTTTGCCTGCGTCACGGCCGCACGGAAGGAATGATTGTACTAGCATGGGCCGTACTGCCTGCCCTCGGTTGGGCAGTGCTCGGGGATGTGATTCCCCTGCTGTTGCTGATCGGTATCACGGTGCTCGCGAGCGTGTTGCGCGCCACGAATTCCTGGGAAGCAACGCTGCTCAGTGCCATCGGTGTTGGTATCGGGGCATTGCTGGGTTTGCATCTGCGGCCAGACTTTCTGCTGCTGATGCAGCAACAGTTGGAGCTGGTATTAAGCAGTCCCGATCTGCAGGGGCAGGTCACCGCAGTACCGCCGGAACAGATGCTGCAATTGCTGCAGGCTTTCTTCGGCACGATGCTGATGTTTCTGGCCCTGGTGCTGCTGATGCTGGCCAGAAGCTGGCAGGCGGGGCTCTACAACCCTGGTGGGTTTCGCGACGAGTTCCACCGGTTGCGACTGAGCTGGAAGACGGCCGCAGGGTTGCTTTTGATGTTTACGCTGGCGGGTTTCGGCACGCCGGTTATGCAGCCGCTGACGCTGTTCTTCGTATTACCGCTATTGTTTGCCGGTGTGGCTCTGGTCCACGGCATCGCGGGGTTGAAGAAGTGGCCGGGGGCGGTGCTGGTGATTTTTTATGTGGCGCTACTGAGTCCGATCATGACGCAGTTACTGGTGCTGGCCGCTATCACGGACAGCTGGTACGACTTCAGATCGCGCCTCAGGCCGAAGGATTGATGCCTTCGCGCAGGGCGTGAAACGATCGACTCAAGTCTATAAGCAAGATTTAACGAGGAAACGACAATGAACGTAATTCTGTTGGAAAAAGTAGGCAAGCTGGGTGCTGTAGGCGACACGGCGGCGGTGAAGGCAGGTTACGCACGTAACTTCCTGTTCCCCACTGGTAAGGCAATTCCTGCTACCAGAACCAACCTGGAAAATTTTGAAGCACGTCGTGCCGAGCTGCTCGCAGCGCACAACGAGAAAGTGGGCGTCGCCCAGGGCCGTGCAAACAAGCTGAAAGATCTGCGTGTTGTCATCGCGGTAAACGCCGGTGAAGAAGGCAGACTGTTCGGTTCCATCGGTACTCGCGACATCGCTGATGCAGTGACTGCGGCTGGCGTGGAAGTGAGCAAGGCTGAAGTACGTCTGCCACACGGCGCGCTGCGCGAAGTGGGCGAGTATGTGATCAGCATCGACCTCGGCCACGAAGTCGAAGAAAACATCACGCTGGCCATCGTTCCGGCTTAAACGATAACTGCTGGAGTCCGTCGCACAACGCGGTTTTGCCGGTTGTTGGATGGCACTCAATAGTAGACAATGAGGCGCTGTTACTCTCTGAGTGACAGCGCCTTTTTATTTCCGCAGCAGCGCAAGAAGACCCCATGTCCGAACTTTTTGAAAAGAGCCGCAAGCCCCTCGATGGCGGTACGCTCACCTCATTGAAGGTCCCTCCTCACTCGGTGGAGGCCGAGCAGGCCGTCCTTGGCGGGCTCATGCTCGACAACACCGTGTGGGACACAGTCTCCGAAAAACTCATTGAGGAAGACTTCTACCGGCACGAGCATCAGCTGATTTTCCGCGTCATGTACTCGCAGACCGAATCGAACCGGCCGCTGGACGTGGTGACATTGGTCGAGGCGCTGGACAGTCTCGGTGAACTCGACAGCGCCGGTGGGCTGGATTATCTCAGCGACCTCGCCAGCAACGCGCGGGGCTCTGCGAACATCGGCACCTATGCGGACATCATCGCCGAGCGTGCCAAGCTGCGGAAGCTGATCAAGGTCGCCTACGAGATCGCCGAGAGTGGCTACAACCCGGCAGGTCAGAAAGCCGATGATGTGCTCGATGTTGCAGAACAGAAGGTATTTCAGATTGCCGATGACCGTCCCAAAGACGGTGGCCCTCAGGCGATCAATCCGCTGTTGCAGGCGGCCGTCGGGCGCATCGATGAACTATTCCGTTCCGACGGCGCGCTCACGGGCTTGCCGACCGGTTACAAAGACTTGGACGAGAAGACCTCCGGGCTGCAGAAGTCTGACCTGATCATCGTGGCGGGGCGACCCTCCATGGGCAAGACTTCCTTCGCCATGAACCTGGCCGAGAATGCATTGCTGCTCGCCAACAAGCCCGTTCTGGTGTTCAGTCTGGAAATGCCGGCCGAGAGCCTGATCTTCCGTATGCTGAGCTCCATCGGCCGCATCGACCAGAAGCGCCTGCGTACCGGCAAACTGGAAGAGGAGGATTGGCCCAAGCTGACTGCGGCAGTGAGCAAGCTCAAGGACAAGCCCCTGCTGATCGATGACAGCGTCGGTCTCAGCCCCATGGAGATGCGTTCGCGGGCGCGCCGTGTGGTCCGCGAGTACGGCCAACTTGGTCTGGTGGTGGTGGACTATCTGCAGCTGATGCAGATCAAGGGCTACGGCGACAACCGCGTCGGTGAAATTTCCGAGATCTCGCGCTCACTCAAAACCATGGCGCGCGAATTCGAGTGCCCGGTGATCGCGCTCTCGCAGCTCAACCGTAGCCTGGAACAGCGGCCCAACAAACGCCCGGTGATGTCAGACCTACGCGAGTCCGGTGCGATCGAGCAGGATGCCGATATCATCGCCTTCGTCTATCGCGACGAGGTATACAACGAAGATACGCCGGAGAAAGGCGTGGCCGAGATCATCATCGGCAAGCAGCGTAACGGGCCAATTGGCACCATCAAACTCGGGTTCATGGGACAGTACACCCGCTTCGAGAATCTCGCGCGACAGGATTACGATGACAGTTATATGCACGGAAGCTGATTCGCAGCTTCGGTCTGACGCCCATGCACGTGCGTGGGCGACGATCGATCTGCAGGCGCTGCGCGCCAATCTCTCGCTCGTTCGCACTACCAACCCCAACTGCTCTCTGGTGGTCGTCGTCAAGGCCAACGCCTATGGCCACGGACTTATCGCCGTCGCCGGCGCCTTGCGCTCGCAACTGCGCGGACGTGATTGCTTTGGTGTCGCGACACTCGACGAGGCGCTGACACTGCGCCGAGCTGGCATCACCGAACCCGTTCTGCTGCTCGAGGGTTTTGTCACCGCTGCGGAACTTGAGCTGATCGTTCAACACGGTTTTCATTGCGTTGTCCACGCACTTTACCAGCTGGAAATTTTGCAGGCTTATTTCGCCAGCATGAAAGAATTCGCCCCGCTCACACTCTGGTTGAAAGTCGACACCGGTATGCACCGGCTCGGTTTGAGCGAGACAGATTTCGTTGCGGCCTGGCAGTTGCTGCACGGCAATCCGCATGTCGACAAGATTGTTGTCATGTCACACTTTGCTTGCGCGGATGATCCGCACAGTCCCGTCACTGAGCGCCAGATCGCTTCCTTACAGCAGTCGCTCGCTCATGCCGGAGTCGCCGAGGGCGATTGCGAATTGAGCCTTGCAGCCTCCGCAGCAATTCTCAACTGGCCGCAGACTCATTTTCAATGGCTGCGGCCCGGCATCATGCTCTACGGTGGCTCTGCCATTGTCGGCGAAAATGGTATCGATCGCGGACTGCAGCCTGTGATGACTCTGCGCTCGCGCATCATCTCCATCAAGACCGTCGCGGCAGGTGAAATCATCGGTTACGGTGCCACCTATGTCTGCGAAACAGAGCATCGCCTCGCCGTCGTCTCCATCGGCTATGGTGATGGGTATCCTCGCAGCGCACCGAATGGCACGCCCGTGTTGATTCATTGCCGCTCCGCGCAGCGTCCATTGCGAAAGCTGGCCGCACTGGCCGGGCGTGTCTCCATGGACAAGATCATTGTGGATCTGAGCGGTTGTGATGAGGCTGTGGTAGGTGACGAGGTGATCCTGTGGGGCGAAGGTCTGCCAGCGGACGAGATTGCTCGGCGCTGCGGCACTATCGCCTATGAACTGTTCTGCCAGGTTACCGCGCGGGTGCACTATGTCTATATGGAGCGCTCATGGCCAAGGTGAAGTCAGCATTCGTTTGCACGGAGTGTGGTACCGAGCACGGCCAGTGGCAGGGGCAGTGCGCGTCGTGCAAAGAATGGAACACGCTGTCAAGAATCAGTCTCGGCAGTGCCGCGACACCAGCTGCCAAGCCGGATTTTCGCCAGCAGGGATATGCCGGCGCGATCTCCGCCGTGCAGGATCTTTCCGAGATCGATCTGGAATCGGTGCCGCGTGTCTCTAGCACCATCGGTGAGTTGGATCGCGTACTGGGCGGTGGTCTCGTGCCCGGTTCTGCAATCCTGATCGGCGGCAACCCTGGAGCGGGCAAGAGTACGTTGTTGCTGCAGGTGATGTGCCTTCTGGCCCAATCGATGAGCGCGCTGTATGTGACAGGTGAAGAATCGTTGCAGCAAGTGGGCATGCGTGCCCGCCGTCTCGGGCTGCCGGAAAAGAATCTCAAGATGCTGGCCGAGACTAATGTGGAGAAGATCTGTCAGATAGCGCAGCAGCAAAGTCCGCGCATGCTGGTGGTCGATTCGATTCAGGTGATGCACAGCAACGATATCCAGTCGGCGCCCGGCAGCGTGTCGCAAGTGCGTGAGTGTGCCGCCTATCTGATTCAATATGCCAAACAGACCAACACCGTGCTGTTTCTGGTCGGGCACGTCACCAAGGACGGCACGCTCGCCGGCCCCAAGGTGCTCGAACACATGATCGACTGCTTCCTGATGCTCGACGGTGGCAGCGACAGCAAGTTCCGCACGTTGCGTGGACAGAAGAACCGTTTCGGCGCCGTCAACGAACTGGGCGTGTTCGCGATGACGGAGAAGGGCCTCAAAGAGGTGAAGAACCCGTCAGCCATTTTCCTCGCGCGTGCGGAAGAAGAAAGCCCGGGCTCGCTGGTGATGGTGCTGTGGGAAGGGACGCGCCCGTTGCTGGTGGAGATTCAGGCGCTGGTGGACGGTACTCAGATGGGCAATCCACGACGCCTGGCGGTAGGGCTGGATCAGAATCGCCTCGCCATGCTGCTGGCGGTGTTGCATCGCCACGGAGGCATCTACATGGCGGATCAGGATGTGTTCGTGAATGTGGTCGGCGGTGTCAAGGTTGCCGAGACCAGCGCCGATCTGGCACTGATCCTTGCCATTGTCTCCAGCTTCCGCGACAAAGCCTTGCCACACGATCTGGTGGTGTTCGGGGAAGTCGGTCTGTCTGGTGAGATCCGTCCCGTGCCCAGCGGTCAGGAACGACTGCAGGAGGCGGCCAAGCATGGATTCAAACGCGCAATTGTGCCGAAGGCCAACGTGCCACGCGGCGGAGTGCCTGGCATGGAAGTGATCGGCGTAGTGAAGCTGGCCGAGGCCATAGAAGCAGTATAAGGCGACAGCGTCCTATCGTGGCGAGTCGCAGGGAATCATCAAGGGTCCTCCAAGACCAAAAAAAGGCGTCAGAGTTATGCAGGCAATTGTCTCGATACGTAATCTCTCCAAGACCTACGCGGGCGGGTTCAGAGCCCTCAAGAATGTCAGTCTCGACATTCAGCGTGGCGAAATCATTGCTCTGCTCGGCCCCAACGGTGCCGGCAAGACCACACTGATCTCCACCATCTGCGGCATCGTCAACCCCAGCGAGGGCGAGGTGCTGGTGGATGGTAAGGACATCATCAAGGACTTTCGCGCGACGCGCGCGCTGATCGGACTGGTGCCCCAGGAGCTGACCACAGAGGCATTCGAAACCGTGTTTGGCACGGTGTCCTTCAGTCGTGGTCTCTTCGGCAAGGCGCCCAATCCAGCCTATATAGAAAAAATCTTGAAAGACCTGTCTTTGTGGGACAAACGCGACAATCGCATCAGAACATTGTCCGGTGGAATGAAGCGGCGCCTGCTGATAGCCAAGGCGTTGTCACACGAACCGAGTATCCTGTTCCTCGATGAACCAACCGCTGGCGTGGACGTGGAGTTGCGCAAGGATATGTGGAAAGTGGTGAGCGCGCTGCGCGAGTCAGGCGTGACGATCATCCTGACCACACACTACATCGAAGAGGCTGAGGCTATCGCCGACCGCATCGGCGTGATGACCAAAGGTGAATTGATTCTGGTGGAGGACAAGGCCGCGCTGATGCACAAGCTCGGCAAGAAACAGCTGATTCTCGACCTCAAGCACACACTGGAGACGCTGCCCGCAACCTTGAATGAGCATGATCTCCAGCTGTCCGAGGATGGTCTGCATCTGACGTATACCTACGACACGCAGGGCGAGCGCACGGGTATCACGACGCTGCTGGATGACCTGCGCCGTGAGGGCATCGGCTTCCGCGACTTGCAGACGACGCAGAGTTCGCTTGAGGAGATATTTGTCAAACTGGTGGAGGAATCACGATGAACTGGTACGCAATCAAAGCGATTTATCATTTCGAGATGGCGCGTACCCGTCGCACGCTGATGCAAAGCATCTTCGCGCCGGTGATCTCCACCTCGCTGTATTTTGTGGTGTTCGGCGCCGCCATTGGTGGCCGCATTCAGCAGGTGGATGGTGTGAGCTACGGCGCCTTCATCGTGCCCGGGTTGATCATGTTGTCGCTGCTGACCAACAGTATCTCGAATGCCTCGTTCGGAATTTATTTTCCGAAGTTCACTGGCACCATCTACGAGTTATTATCCGCACCTATATCGATGATCGAAGTGGTGATGGGCTACGTGGGGGCAGCGGCGACCAAGTCGCTGATTTTAGGGGCCATCATTCTGGCCACTGCGGGATTGTTCGTGCCACTGGAGATTGCCCATCCGTTCATCATGCTGTTCTTCCTGGTGCTCACGGCGGTATCGTTCAGTCTGTTCGGATTCATCATCGGGGTGTGGGCGGACAACTTCGAGAAGCTGCAGTTGATCCCTCTGCTGATCGTCACGCCGCTGGTGTTTCTAGGAGGTAGTTTCTATTCGGCCAGCATGCTCTCGCCGTTCTGGCAGACAGTGACGATGTTCAATCCAGTGCTGTATCTGGTCAGTGGTTTTCGCTGGAGCTTTTATGAGATTGCCGACGTCAGTATCGGTGTCAGTCTGACGATGATTCTGTTGTTTTTGACGGCCTGCATGGCTGTAGTCTGGTGGATATTCAAGACTGGTTATCACATCAAAAATTGATTGTTGCAGGAAGAGCTGGTGCAGAGGAGTGTCCATGAGTTTTGCTGAATTTCTGCAGATGAATGTCGGAAACCTGATCGCCGTGATCTGGTTTCTAATCTGTTTTCGCGGGTATTTCATATACACGGGAAGGCGCAGCACAGACACCCCCACGCTCGCTTTCGCCATGCATCGCCACCGCAGGCAGTGGATTCGCAAGGCATTGCGACGCGAGAACCGTATCGCGGACACCAACATCATCGCGAATCTTGAGCGCAATGTGTCCTTCTTCGCCTCCACGACGCTGTTCATTCTGGCTGGTCTGATGACGGTGCTGGGCAGTTCGTCGGAGACGGTGATCATGATGCTCAGTGAAGTGCCCTTCTCTGATCACAATACTCGCGGCCAGTGGGAGGTGAAGGTCATGCTGCTGCTGTGCCTGTTCGTGTATGCCTTCTTCAAATTCACCTGGGGGCTGCGCCAGTTCGGTCAGGTCTCAGTAATGCTGGGTGGTGTGCCGGAGCGGCACGAACATCCTTCCGATGAGGTGGTCGCTCGCCACGTCGAGAGCATCTCGCGGATGGCCTCCAAGGCGGCAGGAAACTTCAACAACGGATTGCGGACCTACTATTTCAGCATGGCAGTGCTGGGGTGGTTCGTGAATTATTGGATTTTTATGCTACTGTCGGTACTGGTAGTGGCGGTACTGTACCGTCGCGAGTTCCGATCAGATACACTCGCGATCATGATGTCCAATTTACCGGAGTGACCGGGATAACAAAAATAAAGGTGCCAGCATGCTAAACCCCTTCAGCATCATCAATCTGGCCTTGTTCTCGGGCCTGTTGTACCTCCTGTTCTACCTCCGCCGCCAATCCCTCACACTCTCACGTCAGGTGTTCGTTGGCTTGCTGCTGGGTGTTGCCTTCGGTTTTTACCTGCAATTTATCTATGGTGTTGGTTCACCAGTAATGGCGGAAACGCTGCAGTGGACCAATATGGTGGGCGATGCCTATGTCAATCTCCTGCGCATGATTGTCATGCCTTTGATCCTCATCACCATGATGGCGGCCGTTCTACGGATGGATGCCATCGCCTCTGTTGGGAGAATTGGAGTGTGCGTAGTGGCGCTGCTCGTGGGCACTGCGATTATTGCGGCGATCATCGGCATCGTAGTGACACTGGCTGCAGGACTGAGCGCAGAGGGTATGACTTCCGGCGCGCGCGAACTGGCACGGGCAGAGGTGCTGGAGCTACGGCTCGACACGGTCAGTGATCTGAGTCTGCCCGAGGTGATTGTCGGTTTCATTCCCACCAATATCTTCTCGGACCTGACGGGGGCGCGTGACAGTTCGATCATTGCCGTGGTGATCTTCGGCATTCTCAGTGGCATTGCCGCGCTGCTGGTCGTGCGTGATCGCCCCGAGCATGGAGATGGCATCAAGCGTTTCATCGAGTCAACGCAGCTGATCGTGATGCAACTGGTGAAGATCGTCATGTCGCTGACGCCTTACGGGATTATGGCGTTGATGACCTATGTCGTGGCGAGCTCCAATGGCTCCGACATTCTCAACCTGATCAGCTTCGTGGTGGCCTCCTATGTCGCCATTGCACTGATGTTTGGTGTTCATGCGGTGCTGATTTTTCTGGCCGGGCACAACCCTCGCGAATACTACCGAAAGGTCTGGCCCGTACTCAGTTTTGCGTTTGCCACACGTAGCTCCGCCGCTACCATCCCCATGACGGTAAAGACGCAGATGGAGGAGTTACGGGTGCCGTCACCCATTGCCAATCTGGCGGCGACGTTCGGCGCGACCATCGGTCAGAACGGTTGTGCGGGTATCTACCCGGCAATGCTCGCCGTGATGGCGGCACCCACTGTCGGCATCGACCCGACGGCGCCAGGATTCATCATCAGCCTGCTTGGCATCATCGCCATCAGTTCATTCGGAATAGCGGGGGTAGGCGGGGGAGCGACCTTTGCTGCACTCGTGGTGCTGCCGGCCATGGGACTGCCGGTTACGCTGGTCGCTTTGCTGATCTCGATAGAGCCGCTGATCGATATGGGACGCACGGCACTCAACGTCAACGGCGCCATCACCACCGGAGTGGTGACAGCACGTTTACTGCCGGATGTGGCTCAGACGAAGTAGGCTTTCAGTGGCGGGAAGCCGTTGAATTCGATCGCGCTGTAGCTGGTGGTGTAGGCGCCGGCCGAGAACCAGTACATGCGGTCTTCGATGGCGAGATTCAGTGGCAGGCCGTATTTGTAGTTCTCGTACATGATATCAGCGCTGTCGCAGGTTGGACCCGCGATGACGACTTCTTCCAGTTCGCCGTGCTTTTCCACGTAAATTGGATACTTGATGCACTCGTCCAGAGTCTCGATCAGACCAGAGAACTTCCCGACGTCGGTAAACACCCAGCGCTGCAAAGCGGTGTGCGACTTGCGGGAAATCAAGACTACTTCGGATACCAGGATGCCGGCATTGGAAATCAGCGAGCGGCCCGGTTCCAGAATGATTTCCGGGAACTCATCACCAAAGTCTTCTTCGATGAAGCGGGTGATTTCTTCCGCGTAGGTTTCCAGAGAGTTGGCACGGGTGATGTAGTTGGCCGGGAAGCCGCCACCCAGGTTGACCATCTTCAGAGTAATGTTGTCTTCTTCCTTCAGGCGTTCGAAGATCACTTTCACCTTGCCGATCGCCGCATCCCAGGCGCCGATGTCCCGCTGCTGTGAGCCCACGTGGAAAGACACACCGTAGGGGATCAGGCCCAGATCGCGGGCCAGCACCATCAGGTCCATTGCCATGTCGCTTTGACAACCGAACTTGCGTGACAGCGGCCAGTCAGCCGTGCCACTGCCCTCTGTCAGAATTCGCACATAGACCTTGGAGCCCGGAGCTGCCTTGGCAATATTGCGCACATCGGCCTCGGAGTCGGTGGCATACATTCTCACACCCCTCTCGTAGAAGTAGCGGATGTCGCGGCTTTTCTTGATGGTGTTACCGTAACTGCACCGGTCCGGAGGCACGTTAAGTGACAGCAGTTTGTCCAATTCGTAGATCGAGGCCACGTCGAAACGGGAGCCCTTGTCACGCAGTGAACTGATAATCTCGGGAGCGGGGTTCGCCTTCACGGCGTAGTACACACTCGCGTATGGGAAGAGTTCCTGTAGGACGTCGTAATGACGCTCTACCATAGCGATATCGATTACTACAAACGGCGTTTCCTTGGTATCTGCTAACGCCTTGATACGGTTGAAAGTTTCCTTGTCGTAGTAGTCTTCCACTCGAGTGTATTCTGTGTTCATTGACGAATTGGTCTCCTCCGCGGGGTGCTCTCTGGTATGTAGGGGGGTGGGTAAACAGGTGCGCTATTGTAGCAAACACATTCCTGACGTAAATCTCGAATTTCAGATTCGGGAAAATTACTTTCACCTATGACCGAAAGGCCTTCGACAATGTCTCGATTTTGTCATTTAACTTGATGATTTATATAATAAAACCTGATTTTTTAGTGGTGCTCGCAATGGAGCAGCAACGAGGCTGCAAAGGCTGGTAGACTGCCCATCGCAGCCGAAATGACGGCGACAACGTTTCCGAATGGATTATCGATGGCTTTGTTTTTCAAATTAGGCTGGTATTTCCGCGAGCAATGGCGGCGCTATGTACTCGCCATCCTCATGTTCGTCGGCGTCGATCTGACCGATATGCTGATTCCCTGGATTATCGGGCAGGTCATCGATCAGGTGGTCGCCGACTCCCTCACCCCCGAACTGCTGCGGACCTATGTTGGCATCGTCGTGTTGATTGCCCTCGCCGTTTATGTGATGCGCTACTTCTGGCGCGTGCTGCTCTTCCATGCCTCCTTCAACCTTGCGGAGACGATGCGTCAGCGTCTGTATGCGCACTTCACGTTGATGGCCCCGCGCTTCTTTCAGGAGCATCGCACGGGGGACCTGATGGCGCGCGCAACCAACGATATCTCGGCGGTCGAGATGACGGCGGGAGAGGGAGTGCTCTCCGGCATCGACGGTCTGGTTACCGGTGTGCTGGTGATCACCATCATGACGGTGGCGATCAGCTGGGAGCTGACCTTGGTCGCTCTGCTGCCATTTCCCTTCATGGCTTGGTATTTCGTGGTGCTCGGAGATCGTCTGCATGTGGGGTTCCGCGATGCCCAGGAGCGTTTTTCGGATCTGAACGACTACGCACAGGAAAGTGTTTCGGGCATTCGCATGATTCGTGCTTTTGGGCAGGAGGCGAACGAGGATGCCCGCTTCCTGCGGATCGCTGATCGCGCGGCGGAGGCGAACATGCGCGTGGCTGCCACTGACTCACTCTATGATCCAGCGATTTTCATTACCGTGGGCTCGTCGTTCCTGCTGTGCATCGGGTCGGGCGCCTGGTTGATAGAGCAAGAGCGCCTGACGCTGGGCCAGCTCACCAGTTTCACAATGTATCTGGGCTTCCTGATCTGGCCGATGTTTGCCTACGGCTGGCTCCTGAACATCCTGGAGCGCGGCTCGGCGGCCTATGCCCGCATTCAACAGTTGCTGGAGACAGCTTCGGCGGTGCCTGATACAGGCACCATCGCCGACGTTCCCACGGCAGACATCGCCATCGATATCGACGAGTTTTCCTTTGCCGATGCGCATGCTCCGGTGTTGCGCAATATTCACCTGCGGATCGGCGCCGGGGAGACGCTCGGCATTGTGGGGCCGACCGGCGCGGGCAAGACGACGCTGATCAATCTGCTGCTGCGTTTCTTTGACGCACCTGGATGCTCGATACGCATTGGCGGAGTACTGGTGCAGCAACTCACGTTGCATGCTCTGCGAGACGCAGTGGCGGTCGTCCCGCAGGACGCATTCCTGTTCACAGCCAGTATTGCCGAGAACATCGCCCTCGGCCGACCAGATGCGACCCGGGAACAGATTCGTGCGGTTGCGGCACTGGCGTCGATCGACAAGGACATTCAGCGCTTCCCGGACGGCTATGACACCTTGGTCGGCGAGCGCGGCATTACGCTATCCGGTGGCCAGAAGCAGCGCATCGCCATTGCCCGTGCACTGCTCCTCGATGCGCCTGTGCTGATCCTTGACGATGCATTGTCTGCTGTCGATGTGACCACCGAACGCAACATTCTGGAACACCTGCGCACAGTGCGTGCCGACCGCACCACAGTGATTCTCTGCCACCGTCTATCGGCTGTCGAAGATGCGGAGCAGATAGTCGTGCTCAATCATGGTGAAATGATCGAGCATGGCACGCACGCAGAGTTGGTAAGCAGGGGCGGTTGGTACGCACAAATGATCGACTATCAGAAATTGGAGCGCACCGTTGAATCAGGACGATGATATTCGCAAGGGAATCGACACCGGTTCCTTGTGGCGGTTGTTGCGCTACAGCCTCGCCTATCCGCGGCTGCTGAAGGAGGCTGCGATTCTCTTGCTGCTGGCCACGCTCGGGCAGGTGCTGGGACCGGTACTCGTCAAGATTTTCATCGACGACTATGTGACAGCAGCTCATTATCCGGCGGGCGAGCTGGCCATGCTGGCGGCGGCCTATGTGTTTTTCTACGCGCTCTCTGCATGGGCCGGGTATCAGAACGCGCTACGCTTCAACAAGGTCGCGTTCTCTGTCGTGAGAACCGTGCGCTCACAAGTCTTCGCTGCAGTGATGCGACAGCCGCTCAGCTATTTCGATCACCGTCCGACCGGCAGCCTGGTCTCACGTATCACCAACGACACTGAAGCGATCAAAGAGTTGTTTGTGCAAGTGATGGCAACCTTCGTGCAGAACATTACGCTGATCATCGCCGTCTTCATTGCCATGGCCTGGCTCGACGTGCGTCTCATGCTGGTGTGTAGTCTCATGCTGCCCACCGTGACGGCGGTGATGTACTTCTATCAGCGCAAGAGCTCGCCACGCTATCACCGGGCGCGTAGCGTGCTCAGCAGGATCAACGCGACGCTCAGCGAGTCCATTCAGGGGATGCGCATCATTCAGGTGTTGAACCAGCAGCGTCGCTTCTCACAGCAGTTTGGAGGAGTCAGCCGAGAGCTGTTCAATGCGCGCATGAGCAATCTGCGTCTGGATGCGCTGATGCTGAGACCGTTGCCCGACATGCTGCGCACGCTGACGCTGGCGGCCTTGCTGTTGTATTTCGGCACGCAGTCGTTCGACAGTGTGGTGGAGGTTGGCGTGATCTACGCTTTCGTAAACTATCTGTCGCGGATCACTCAGCCAGTGGTGGAGATGACGCAGCGCCTGAGTCTGCTGCAGCAGGCGGTGGTGGCAGGTGAGCGAGTCTTCGCCATCATTGACCAGCCTGGCGAGACTCAATCCGCCACGACACACCGCATCACTCAGGGAGCGGTCCGCTTCGAGAATGTCGGGTTCGGCTATGACGAAGAGCACCCGGTGCTGCGTCACATCAATTTCAATGTGGCACCCGGGGAATTCGTCGCCATCGTCGGGCATACGGGGAGCGGCAAGAGTACGCTGATGAGTCTTCTGCTGCGTTTCTACCAGCCACAGCAGGGGCGCATTCTGATTGATGACATTCCGCTGCAGGAGATGGATCAGGCCAGCCTGCGCTCCGGGCTTGGCGTCGTCTTGCAGGATCCTTTCATCAGCGCGGGCACTGTGCGCGACAACATCACGCTGGGGTTGGAGATGACCGATAAGCAGGTGGTTGCCGCCGCCCGTATGGCGCAGCTGCATGACTTTGTGATGAGTTTGCCGAAAGGCTATGACACACAGCTGGGAGAGAGAGGTGGCAATCTATCCACTGGCCAGCGCCAACTATTGTCATTGGCGCGCACACTTGCCCGTGAACCGCGCCTTCTCATTCTGGACGAGGCCACTGCGAATGTGGACAGTCACACAGAGTCCGTAATCAGTGCAGCGCTTGAGGGGTTGCGCGGCCAAACCACGATACTGGCCATTGCACACCGGCTGAGCACCATCGTGCGCGCCGATCAGATCATCGTTCTGCATCAGGGTTGCATCATGCAGCAAGGTACGCATCGGGCTTTGCTGAAAGAGGACGGTTTATACAGACATATGCATGAATTGCAGTTGCAGAGAGCGCTGGTGGCCGAGGTGGAATAATCCCGCCAAATGAAAAAGGGCAGCGACCGGATAAAAACCCGATCGCTGCCCTTTTGAAGCCATTAACTATTCAAACACCTGCAAAGTTATTCAGCTGCCTGGAATTCAACATGAATTTCCAATGTGATGTCATCGCCAACACCAAAGTTGGTGAATCGATCTGCTCCATGCGCTGAGCGCAGGAATGTGGTATCAGCAGAGAAACCCAGCGTGTATTTGCGGGTCAGGAAGTTACGACCGCCGCCGTGGAAATTCACATTGAGGTTCACCGGTGCAGTCACGCCGTGGAATGTCAGCTCGCCTGCAAACGTGTGCGAGTTCTCACCGTTCGCTCCTATGTAACCCGTAGTCTTGAACACAGCCTGTGGGTATTGCACCGCGTCCAGCCAATCCGAACCACGCAGCTCTTCCTCGAATTCAGGAAGGTTCACATCGATCGAGTTCATGTCCACGACCACTTCCACGCTGGAGTTCTGAATGTTCTCTGGATCGAAATCCAGAGACGCATCGAACGCTGTGAAACGGCCAATGAACGTCGAGAAGCCCAGGTGATTGATCTTGAACAGCAATGCCGCATGATCCTTATCAAGCGTGTACTGTCCAGATCTGAGCTCTGTAATTTCAGTATTGAAATCTGGTGTCAGCAGGCGATCGCATGAAACCAGCAATGCTGAAGAGAACAGTACCAGTGAAAACCAACGGCATTTTGAAAATAAGCTTTTAGACATTGAAATAACCTGTTTGCAAGAGAGTCTGTTTAATTACTGCTGGCCGGCGTAGATGTCTACCCCGACAACGACGTCGTTCGGAATTGTCGCCGTGTTGGCCCAGTAGCCCTGACCAACGCCGAAATCCAGACGCTGAATTGTTACTTCGCTGGTCATGTGAAAGGCGACCTGACCGTCAACAGTTTCCACGTCGAGTGTGAACGGGAAGCTGATGGGGCGAGTCTGATCACGGATAGTCAATGAACCTTCCGCAACGAAAGTATTCGCTGATTCCAAGCTGCACTTCTCTGCTTTGAAGCTCGCTGTTGGCCAGCGGTCTACGTCAAACATCTCCAGATCGAGCAGATAATCCAGAACCTCGGCGCTGTCTACCTTGATATCAGCGATTGGAATGGTCACTGAAAAAACGCAAGAGCCCGGGCTCATCGGGTCGATCTCGAAGGTTGCCTCTACGTTCTGAAACGCGCCTTGGTAGGGCGTCCCTTCATAGGAATACTTGAAGGTAACAACAGACTCACCTGGGTCTAGAACCCAATTGGCTGCTTGTGACGGCAGGCTGGAGACCAGCAGGAGAGGCGCAAGCGCCGCTCTGAAAAACTTAGTACGCATAATTGTGATTACTCCTGATTTTAAATTACGGCAGCGCGTAGGCTACCAGCTCGGCAACCTGACCGTTACCACTGACAAACATTGCGACGTATTGCTTGCCGTTGTGCTCGTAAGTAAACGGCTGACCGGTTTGGGTGCTTGGCAATTCAAACTCTGCGACGATTTCACCTGTCTGCTTATCGTGCGCACGTAACTTGTTGCTACCGCCAGCGCCCTCGCCTGCAAACAGCAGGGTCTTGGTCAGCAACAAGCCTGAGCGTGTTGCAACACCTGTGCGGGGGATGTCCAAACCTGCCAGAGCAGGGTTGGTGGCGATTGATGCAGGAGTGTCGGCGTTGGCGATTTGCCATACGTGTTCACCGCTGTTCATGTCGATCGCTGTGATTCGGCCATAAGGTGGCTTGACCAAGGGCAGACCCTTGACGCGCGGCACACGAACGCCGAATGATTGGCTGAAGGCCACGTCTGCTTCCGGATCGTTTGCGACGGAAAGCGCTGCCACATCAGTTCGTGACGGGATGTAGATCAGGCCGGTTTCCGGGTCCAGAGCCGCTCCTTCCCAGTTCGCGCCGCCAGTAGCAGACGGAAGGCTCAATGTGCCCGTTGTGCCATCTGCTGCCTCAGCCAGTGAGGGCGGAGCATACACATTGGTTCCCATTCGGAAACCCTTGACGGCTTCCAGCGCTTCTGCACGCAGGGCAGGCGTGAAGTCAATCAGGTCATCTTCGCTAATTCCCTGGCGATCAAAGGCTGGAGGATTGGTTGGGAACGGTTGTGTAGGAGAGTACCACTCGCCAGGTACGTCGCCAGCAGGAACTGGACGCTCTTCAATCGGCCAGATTGGCTCGCCGGTCAGTCTGTCGAAGGTGTAGACCCAGGACTGCTTGGTCACTTGCATCACAACCTTTTTGCCGTTGGGCAGGTCCGCTAGAACAGGGGCTGCGGGGTTGTCCCAGTCCCAGATGTCGTGATGGATTATCTGGTAGTGCCAGCGGCGCTCGCCAGTCTTGATGTCCAGTGCGACCAGTGAGTTCGCGAAAAGGTTGTCGCCGGGGCGGTCGCCACCGTAACGGTCACCGGTTGCTGATTCAACGGGCAGATACACCAGGCCCAGTTCTGGATCACCTGACATGGGCGCCCAGACGCCAGCATTGCCGGTAAAATCGACACCTTCATCAAGCCAGGTTTCAATGCCGACTTCGCCGCGCTCTGGAATTGTGCGGAAAGTCCACAAGTGTTCGCCAGTGCGAGCATCGTATCCGCGCACGTCACCTTTTACGTTGGACCTGGAGCGGGGGCGCATGCCCACGCGATGAGCAGGTCCCACTACAATGACGTCATTCATCACAAAGGGTGGTGCCGAAGAACCAATGTCGACGTCTTCAAAGTCGTCAGCATTACGCAGTCCATCCATCAGATCCACGACGCCGTTTTCACCAAAGTTCGGGTCTGGCAAACCGGTTTTGGCATCCAGGGATACGAGGTGGAAGCCTGGGGTGACGCTTATGACACGCGTGTTGTCACCGTCGGTCCAGAAAGCTGGTCCGCGGCCGGAACCTTTGCGCGGTGCATCATTGAAGCGCTGGCCTTCCTCTTGGCGCCACAGCCACAATACCTGACCGTTGGTGGCGTTAAGGGCGACGATGTCTCGGGTGGTGCCGACGTGGGCGTAGAGTATGCCGTCTATTTCGAGCGGTGTGGACGGGTTGTTGAAGTCAGCGGTAGGTCCGAAGTTCGCGGTGGAGAAGCGCCAGGCTATCTTCATCGTGTTGACATTTTCCGCGTTGATCTGGTCAAGCGGTGAGTAGCGCTGAGCGGCCATGTTGCCGTTATAGTCCGGCCAATCTCCAGCATAGACGTCGGTGCCAGACTGGCTCCATGCCGATGGGGCACACATAAGTACGCCGACACTCGCAATCAATGATGAAATCAATCGTTTTTTTGTTATCAAGTTGGACTCTCCCATTATCAAATCTTGAAGTCTGCGCACCTGCCGACCGAGTCGACGACGCTAGCGGGCGGGGATGCTACGCACTTACTTTGTTTGGCGCAAGAGTATGGACTCCATACATAGGTTGGTCAAGCAGAGCACCGGTGGGAAAAAGCGTCAGACAACATTTGTTGCAGATGGGATGAAGGACGCGCCGTAGACCCGTCCGTGCTCCCTCATGCAAGTGCAGCGCGCCTTGAATACTGGGGTCGATCGTCTCTATAGTTGGGCAGAGTGTTTCTATTATCAGGGCACGATCACCGATGTCGGCGGCGCGACAGGGCTGTTGAACGGTTACGCAATTCCGTCGGGGTATATAAGTGTGAGTCAGGTGGATCGAGACAAGTGGAATCAACGCTATCGCGAAGGAGCCTACGCCGAACGCGGGCATCCGGCGGCGTTTCTGGTCGAGCACGTGCCGGAAATTCTTGCACAGCAACTCAATGCGAAGACTTCGAACGGGCCACTGCGGGCGCTGGACATTGCCTGTGGCGCAGGTCGCAACTCCTTCTATCTGGCAGGTCTGGGCTATCAGGTCGATGCCGTCGATGTGTCTGCCGAGGCGCTGAACCGAGCGCGGGCTACAGGCAGTGATCACCACGCCAGCATCCGCTGGGTCGAGCACGATCTGGACGATGGGCTTCCTGCGGATTTGCCGCCTGCAGATATGACGGCGATTATTCGTTATCTGGATCTCGACATGGTCAGGGCGGCACTACGGCACATTCGGCCCGGAGGTTATCTGCTCTGCGAGGTGCATCTCGCCACGGAACAGGTGGTTGCAGGCCCGAGCGGATCGGCATTTCGGGCCGCGCCCGGCGCGCTGCTGGATGCCGCTTCGGGGCTGGAGATCATCTCCTATTGGGAGGGTGTGACGCGCGACCCCGATCAGGCGCTCGTGGCTGTGGCTAGATTGGTGGGGCGTCTGCCGCCTTGATACCACTGCAGGCAGATGGCCGCGCTACTTTCCGACACCCGCCGCCTTCACAATCAGTCCCCACTCCCTCTCACCAACCGGCATTACCGAAAGCCGATTCCCTGCTTTGATCAGCGGCAGAGCCTCCAGCCCCGGCATGGCCTTGAGCTCATCAAGCGCAAGCAATTGTGGAAATTTCTCCACAAACAACAGGTCGACGGAGTCCCAGCGCGGCTTGTCGCGCGGGCT
>JAUSMU010000260.1 GCA_030645995.1 Gammaproteobacteria bacterium
GCGGGGCGCGCTGGAGAAGCGCTAGAATCCGGCAGCTCATACTCCGAGCTGCCCATCCCACCTCTTGAGGTTTTTATGTCCCTGTCCATGTATTCGTCCTCCGTTCCTGTCTGCATCCGCTACCTTCGCAATCTCTCCGCCTTGCTGACTAAGGCTCAAGCTTACGCCGTGCTCAAGAAGGTTGATGAGAAGGTGTTGACCTCCGCCAGACTGTTCCCGGACATGCTGCCACTATCACGGCAGATTCAAATCGCCAGCGACGTTTCCAAAGCTGCAGCGGCGCGACTCGGAAGCATCGAGATGCCAAAGTTCGAAGACACGGAAACCACTTTTGCGGAACTGCAGGAGCGCATCGCCAAGACCATCGCCTTTCTGGAAACGGTGCAGGCCGCTCAGATTGATGGTACGGAAGAGAAGGAGATCACCATTCAGGCCGGCCCGCGCGAACTCAAGTTCAAAGGGCAGGATTACCTGTTCGGCTGGGCACTGCCCAACCTGTTCTTTCACGTGACCACGGCCTACAACATCATGCGCCACAACGGCGTGGAAATTGGCAAGGCGGATTATCTGGGGGCCTGATCGCTCAGGGCAAGGCGGGCTCCAGCACTCGAACATAGTGACTGAATATCTCATCAGCTGTGGCAATGCCCGGCTTGACCGAGGCCTCCGGATCGACGTTGTGAGGATTGGTGGCAGAGTTGTCGTAAACCGTCTCCGCCAACAGCTTCGACCCCGCAGGCAGCAGCAGACGCTCTTTCAGGCGATAGTTCATCTGCCAGTTGTAGTTGTAGTTGGCGACGTTGATCAGCCTGGCGAGCGTCCCGTCGGGATACTGCGCGGTGATGGTCATGCTTTTGCCACGAGTGTGCGCTTGCGGAGCAAAACTCTCTACGTAGACATCTCCAGAGAAGACCTCCGACTGCGCCTGCTCGACGTGATTGTTTTCACCGGCAGCTATGGTGAAATCCTCATTCAGCATAACCACATTGCGCACCGCCAGCTCTGGCACAGAGTCATGGAAATACAGGCCGATGCGGGTGTTGTCCACCGCCTCGCGCCCTCCTGTCACATAGCGCAGCTTGAGGGAGAGATCACGATCCGCGCGCAGCAGGAATCCGGAGTCCTCTCCGAAGACTTCCTGGGTTCTGCCTGGCACATAGAGACTGATGAACTCGGCGTTGTCGGGATCGATCAACGCAGCGGGGCTGGTATTGGGCACCGCAGGGTCGAGGGCAAACACCAGCAGGCTGTGCAACACGGAGCGATCGCCAACATCATAAGCGACAGCGCGAATCCATTTGTCCTCCGCCAGCCCCAGTGCCGCACGCTTGATCTTGAACTCCACCATGCCAGTGGCAGGTATGGCTTCCTCGGACAATTCGATAATCAGATCCGGCTCGCCCAGCGCCCAGTCCGGAGGCACTGGCTCCAGCACCGTGAGAGGATCGGCCTCGCCCTCGCGACGAGCGCCACCATCGATCCAGTGCACCAACAGCTCAAGCTCCTCATCCGGCATCTGGTGAATGTTGTCCCAGTCTCCGACCTGCATGTCGATCTGACCCGGCGGCATGCGGCGGGTAATAAGGACCTCGCGAATCATCGGACTCCAGCCCTGCATCATGCGATGGCTGGTCATCGCCCAGGGGGCCAGCCCGTTTTCGATGTGGCAAGTCGTACAGCGACGGCGCAGGATCGGCACTATCTCATCCTGATAGGAAATCTGTCGCTCGCCGAAGCGCTGCCGGTATGAATAGTCGATAGGAGAGCCGGTGACGGCGGGCAGATCCACCGCGTCATCTTCATCGTCGTCGGTGTTATTGCGGCCGGTGTCATCGAGTATGCGTACAAGCGCATCTTCCAGAAAGGCTACCGGTTGACCAGCAGTGGCAACCGCGCTGCTGCTCGGCAAGGAGCTGTGCAGCGGGCCGCGATAGAGAACATCATGAGAAGCGGGGTCGAGGATGAAGGCTTCGCCAGTCGTCTTGACGTCGAGAGTGCGGGCCACCACTTGCGCGGTATCCAGCAGCACGGGGAAGTCGAAACCTTGCGTGGCAAGCTCTTGCTGCACACTGGCACGGGTATCGTCGGGGTTGGCATTGAGCAGCAGCACAACCACGCCCTGCTCGCGATAGCGTTCGCGCAGATCGTGCAACAGCGGCATGGCCAGATGCGAGGCCTCGTCGCCATTGCCCTGTACGAACAGCACAACGGCTTCCGTCTCGGCATAACGACTGAGCTGGTGGAACACGCCGTTCTGATCGAGCAGCGCGAAATCGGAGCCACGTTGCGCGAGGGTACTGCCCGACAGCGCCACTCCGCAGCAAAACGTCACGATTGCGAGCAGAGACTTCAGACTAGATGCAGTTTTCATATCGAGGATTAACGCTCCGCATGCTGCCAATGATGAATGAATGCAGGCTGCATTTAAGCACACTGGTGAGTCGCCTCGCTTCCTCGAAACGGATAAAACGCTGACGGATTCTGAACAGGGTGACGCGCCAGCCACCTGCACTGACGCATTCCTGCACTTTCCACTACATTCCAACAATCAGACGATAAAGTTCACCAGCTTGCCGTGTACGTAGATGATTTTCTTGATTGCCAGCCCTTCCAGTTTGTCGGCAACACCCGGCGCCTGCCGTGCAATCTCTTCGATCGCAGCTTGCGACATGCTGCGCCCGACCTGCAGCTCCGCACGACGCTTACCGTTGATGTGAACGGTCATGGTCATCTCGTCGGACTGCAGCCAGTCTGGATCGGCCTTCGGCCACGGCTGATAGGCCAGCGAGGTACTGTGCCCCAAACGCTGCCACAGTTCCTCGGCGACATGCGGCGCAAACGGCGCGAGCACCAGCACGAACTTCTCGGCAACGGCCTTGGGGAGACGCTCCTGCTTCCTGGCCAGATTGACGAACTCCATCATCTTGGCAATAGAGGTGTTGAAGCGCAGATTCTCGATGTCACTGGTGACCTTGTGCACGGTGATGTTGATCTCACGGCGCAGCTCGTCACTGGCGGCAGACTCCGGCTCATCGGTAATGACAGACGAGAGTTCGCCGCTCTCGCCATCAATCAGCAGAGACCAGGCGCGGTCGAGGAAACCGTAGACGCCCTTCACGCCGTTGGTCTGCCAGGGCTTCACGGCTTCCAGCGGGCCCATGAACATCTCGTAGAGACGCAGAGAATCGGCACCGTACTCAGCCACCACATCGTCGGGGTTGACGACATTGAGGCGCGACTTGGACATCTTCTCCTCGCGCGCGGCGAGCAGCGCGTTGGTGCCTTTCGCATAAGGCTTGCCGTCGCGATATTCAACATCCCCGGGCGAGTAGAAGCGGCCATTCTCGTCGCGGTGGCTGATGCCCAGAATCATGCCCTGATTGAACAGCTTCTTGAACGGCTCGCGGGTGTGCACCAGACCGCAGTCGAACAACACCTTATGCCAGAAGCGCGAGTACAGCAGGTGCAGCACGGCGTGTTCGACGCCGCCCACATAGAGGTCGACCGGGCCCCAGTACTGTTCGGCGGCAGGGTCAAACGGCAGCTTGTCGTTGGTTGGGTCCATATAACGCAGGTAGTACCAGCAGGAACCGGCCCACTGCGGCATGGTATTGGTCTCACGCAACAATTGCTCGCCGTTCAACTCGACCTTCATCCACTCTTCGGCGCGCGCCAGTGGCGGCTGTCCGTCGGCAGTGGGCTTGTACTCGTCCAGCTCTGGCAGTGTGATCGGCAGATCCTGCGCCGGGACTGCGCTGATCTCTCCGGTCTTCGGATTGTGCAGAATCGGGAATGGCTCGCCCCAGTAGCGCTGGCGGGAGAACAGCCAGTCGCGCAGCTTGTAGGTGGTCTCGCCCTGCCCCACGCC
>JAUSMU010000276.1 GCA_030645995.1 Gammaproteobacteria bacterium
TTCACAAGCAGTCCGGTGGCATGCCTGGCGCCGTGAACGTTCTCGCAGGCGCTATGCTGGGGGCGCCGCAGGGAAAGGGACTGGCGCTGGATTTCTCCTTCATCGCCAGTATTCCGACGAAATACGCGCTGTCAGCCGTCGCGTTGATCGTAGTGTTGCTGGTGGCTTTCCTCACCGGAGGTGGGGATGAGACAGTGGAGCCGCCGCGCCTCGTCAATGTGCCTCTTGAGTTGCCGGGGCTGCAGAGTCAGACTGGTGGAGCGATCCCGCTAACTGATCCCGCTTCGCCTTCAGCGCCAACTTCTGTAACTTCTGCGCCTTCTGCAGATGCCTCGACTCCAGCGACTTTGCCTGTGCGTCAGATTGCTGCCACAACGCCTGCCCCGGTCGTGCCACCACCCGCAACCTCGACTGTGGCAGCTGTGGCAGCGGTGGCAACACCAGCTCCTGCAGCGCCGACCACTCGTGCGGTGACTCCTGCTGCCGAAAACGCTGCAACGGGTTCCGGTCAGCAGGCACGCATACTCGCCTTGCCCGCCAATCAGTTCACGCTGCAGGTGTTGGGTGCGTCATCACGTGCCAATGTCGAGCAGTTTGTGCAGCGTCACTCTGCCAGTTCGCTGCTGTGGTACGAGACACGTAATAACGGCAACCCCTGGTTTGTGGTCATACAGGGAGCCTATGCCTCGCGCGAATCGGCGCGATCGGCACTCGCCGGGTTGCCCGCCGAGCTGCGTGATCAGCAGCCCTGGGTCCGCAGCCTTGAAGAAGTACACACGGAAATTCGAGCCCGTAACTGAGTTGATGGAAGTTTGTCGTGAAAGGGGTGGGTGTGTAGAATGCCCAGCCTTCTGATTCCAGCATCATTGAGAGAGGATATTGCGTTGGCAGCGTTGAAGAACGACAGATTTTTACGAGCACTGGCAGGCGAAACGGTCGACATGACCCCCGTGTGGATGATGCGACAGGCTGGTCGCTACCTGCCGGAGTATCGTGCCACGCGCGCACAGGCTGGCGATTTCATGAGTCTCTGCAAGTCCCCGGAGCTGGCCTGCGAAGTCACCCTGCAGCCCCTGCGCCGCTATGCGATGGATGCCGCCATCCTGTTCTCCGACATTCTCACCATTCCGGACGCCATGGGTCAGGGGCTTTACTTCACCGAGGGTGAAGGGCCACGTTTCCGCAAGGTCGTGCGCAGCGAGAAGGACGTCGAGGCATTGCCCGATCTGAATGTCTCCAGGGACCTGTCTTATGTGACAGACGCGGTGTCCGTGATTCGTCGCGAGCTGAATGGCTCGGTGCCCTTGATTGGCTTTTCCGGCAGCCCCTGGACGTTGGCGACCTACATGATCGAAGGCAGCGGCAGCAAAGATTTTCGCAATGCCAAGTCGTTCATGTTCAATCAGCCGCAGGCTATGCACCTGTTGCTCGACAAGCTCGCCACTGCCGTCACTGATTACCTCAACGCGCAAATTGCCGCAGGCGCCCAAGCGGTACAGATCTTTGATACCTGGGGCGGCGTGCTCTCCACTCATGCATATCGCGAATTCTCTCTTGCCTATATGACCAAGGTGGTTGCAGGGCTGACCCGTGAGTCCGAGGGGCGCAAAGTCCCCGTCATCCTGTTCACCAAGAACGGTGGCCTGTGGCTGGAAGATATTGCCGCCAGCGGCTGCGACTGCGTAGGCTTGGACTGGACCATCGATATTGGCCGTGCCCGTGAACGCATCGGCGACAAGGTGTCCTTGCAGGGCAACATGGACCCATCCATTCTCTATGCCTCCCCGGACAGCATTCGGGCTGAGGTAGCGAGGATTCTGCAGGACTACGGTTCGGGTTCTGGGCACGTATTTAACCTGGGACACGGCATTACGCCCGACGTCGATCCGGCCAATGTTGCCGTGTTCATCGAGTCCGTACATGAACTCTCCAGGCGCTATCATCAATAAGGCCATCAGCAGGGCGACTGGAAGTAAAGCCCGGGGCACCATCGCCGATCTCCCTGCCGGGACAGGGATTCCTCTCTGTCTCATCGGGCTCGGCGCCAATCTCGATTCCCGCTCTGGGTCGCCCGAGGCGACGCTGAAGGATGCGGCCCGTGAGCTGCAGGCGCTGAGTGATTATCCCGTGGTGATCTCTTCAATATGGCGCAGCAGCCCGGTGGACTGCCCGCCAGGCTCCCCCGATTTCGCTAATGCAGCGGTGGCCATGCTGCCTCGCAGCGGTGCAAACCCACTGGAGCTGTTGGGCTGTCTGCAGCAGATTGAGCTGGATTTCGGTCGTGTCCGCAAAGGGATTCATAATGCGCCGCGCGCGCTGGATCTTGATCTGCTGGTCTGCGGCAACATCATCATGAACACTACGGTACTGGAGTTGCCCCATCCGCGCCTGCATGTCCGTGGTTTTGTGCTGGCGCCGCTGGCGGAAATCGCTCCTGGGTATGTGCCTCCTGGTCAACATTTGTCCGTGGAGGCGCTGCTCGAAGTGGTCGAGCGAGCAGGAGAATCAGGGCTTTTAAAAGTTACAAATGACTCTGTCAGTTTGTAATACGGCGTGTATACTACGGACGAACGCAGCCCGCAGAAGGCTGTGAAGCAAGCAAAAAAAGAATGGGTGCGATGTCAGTCAACACTGTCAGTCAACACCCAGGTTACTGCTTCAAGGGGCAGATAGTGTTTCAATCACGAATCAGATCAGCATTGCTCTTGGCGATGGCGTGTGGCTTTTTCGCTACGGCGCCCGCATATGCGCAGGATCTTTCAGTGAAAACCGGGCTGGGCTTCACCACCGGAATCGCGCCTTCCCTGCTCAGCTCTGGCGCCAATGGATTCAATGTATTGCGCAACGCCGTACAGACTCCCTTCTCCAGCGAATACGTCGACAATCTCAATCTCGGTATGCTGTTCTCCCCCGCCAAAGGGCTGAATCTGCGTGCGGGTGCCTGGCGCGTCGGCATGCAGGAGCAACTTCCCGTCGCAGCGGCCATGCCGGATGCGCTGGTTGCGGCAAGCGGCCCGAGATTGTTCATTGATGACAGCAATCTGCAGGCAGGGATCCTCGAAGCCCCGTCTGTCAAGAGCAGCATCAGTCCTGGCCAGCAGACACATGGCATCGATTTGAGTGCCTCTTACGTCTGGGAATCACCACGCTTCGGGCAGTTTATTGTCAGCACGAAGGCGACCTACCTTTACGATAATGCCAGGGTAGAAGGGTTGCTCGATGGCCCGCTGCCACCCGTCACCGAAAGCACGCTGCTGCCCAAGGGCACCGAGTTGCAGAGCAGCCTCATGCTGACCTGGCAGGTCGGCAAGCATTCCGCAAGCGCGGTTACTCATTACTTTGATTCATTCGAAGAGCTTGGCAAGTTGAACCTTGAACAG
>JAUSMU010000283.1 GCA_030645995.1 Gammaproteobacteria bacterium
TCGTTGAACGCCTGCAAATCTTCCAGCGAACCACCGCCACGGCCGACAATCAGTACATCCAGACCCAACTCCTCGCGCCGTCGGTTGGCGTTGGCGATGGCACGCACTATCGCGGCCGGAGCCTCTGTGCCCTGCACGACCACGGGAAACAAGGTAATGACGATGGCGGGAAAGCGTCGCTTGAGCACGCTGATGATGTCGCGTATGACAGCACCGGTCGCCGAGGTGACCACGCCGATGTGGCGAGTGTGAGCGGGCAGGGCGCGTTTGCGCTCGGCGTCGAAGAGACCCTCCGCACTTAGTCGCTGCTTGAGCTGCTCGAAGCGGCGACGCAGGGCACCATCCCCGGCCTCCTCGATGGCCTCGGCGATCAACTGATAATCGCCACGTCCCTCGTAGATGCTGAGCTTGCCGCGCACGATTACCTGCATGCCGTCGCGCGGCCTGAAACCGGCGCTCATGTTGCGATTGCGAAACATCGCGCAGCGAATCTGCGAGCCTTCATCCTTGAGCGTCAGATACCAGTGGCCGGAGCCGGGCATGGAGAGATTGGATATCTCGCCCTCGACGATGACATTGCCGAAGTGGTTCTCCAGCAGTGATCGCGCCATGCGATTGAGGCTGGTGACAGAGATGGCATCGCGAGTGGCCATTGCTTGACCCGGCGCAAAGGGCGGGTATTGGTTAAAGTGTGACATGGGTGCATGATACGTGAGAGGGCGCAGTGAGCAAACGTCAATGTCATCACTACAGGAGGCCACAGGCCACTATGAACGATTCCATGGAAAACAAATCATCATCTCCATCCAACCCGGACGACAAGCCGCAGACCGTGCATTCCTATCAGGTCTGGGATGCCGGGGTGCGCTGGTTCCACTGGATCAACGTCCTGTGTGTTCTGCTGTTGATTGTCATCGGCGTGCTCATCCTGAATGCCAACAGTCTGGGCGTGAGCAGTGAGGGCAAGGTCACCCTCAAGATTCTGCATGCGTGGACGGGCTATGTGTTCGCCCTCAACCTGCTGTGGCGCCTCGTCTGGGGTTTCATCGGCGGGCGCTATGCGCGCTGGTCGGCGGTATTGCCCGGTGGCAAGGGCTACGGGACAGCGCTGCGTGAGTGGATCAAGGGCGCGAAAGCGGGGGAGCCACCGGCCTATCGCGGACACAACCCCATGGCCAGGCTGATGCTGGCGGTACTGTTTTTCCTGTTGACCGCGCAAATGGTGACGGGGCTGGTGCTGGCCGGAACGGATCTGTACTTCCCGCCTTTCGGCCACGAGTTTGCGGAGTGGGCAACGGCTTCCGGCGAGGATCATGCACGTCTTGAAGGGTTGGTCCCCGGCGCCAAGGAAATGCTGGACCCAGACGGCTATGCGGAGATGCGCAAGTTCCGCGAACCGTTCATCGAGATTCACGAGATCAGTTTCTGGCTGATGCTGGTCGCCATAGTGCTGCACATCGGCGCCGTGGTGGTGACCGAAGTGAAAGAGGGCAACGGCCTGATTTCCGCGATGTTCAGCGGCCGCAAGGTGTTTCCGAAGAAGCCTCTGGATTGAGGCGTATGTCTTCAGTTTTGTGCAAATCATCGTAGTGACTTAATACTGCATTAAGATTCGTTTTCTAAAGTGGCGACATGATCCAGCAAACCGGAGTTCAGATCATGTCAGCCACACCACTTTGTGTTAACACTTTTGCCAATCCGCAGCCCATGCTCTGTGTCCATGATGCCTATTCTCCGCACCGCGATCAGCTGGAGAGCTTTATTCACTCCCGCTACGCAGAAACTTATAACGCCAACATCGAACACTTTCTTCCCTACCTGCTGGCCACTCGGGCCGATGACGCCGTACAAGGCGTACTCGGTCTGCGTCCCGGCGCCTGTGGCCGCTTCTTTGTAGAGAACTACCTGGATGCCCCTATCGAGAGCATTGTCTCCGACCTGCAGGGTGCTCCCGTTGATCGCTCCCTGATTATCGAAACTGGTAATCTTGCCGGTAGCCGTGGCAGCAGCCAGTTGCTGTTCATTGCGCTGACCGAAGTCCTGTATCAGGCCGGGTTTCGCTGGGTGACCTTTACCGCCACGGCGCAGGTCAGCGCGCTGCTGCACCGTCTGGGCTTTGCTCCACAGGAAGTCTGTGAGGCTGATTTGCAGCGTCTGGGTGCGCAGGGCAAGGATTGGGGCACTTACTACGACAACAATCCTTGTGTCGTGGTCGGCGACGTTGCACAGGCCTGGCACACGTTGCGCCGCAATGAATTCGCACAGAAGATCCTGCAGGAACACGCTGCGGAGGTCGCTTACATCGTTGCTCGTCTGCGTGCACACAGCGAGGCCTGTCAGTATGAATAAGCTCTGGTCCAGCCTCTGTCAGCACGCCGACATGAAGCCAGACGAGCCCGCTATCCTGCGTTTTCAGGGGCCGAACAGCGGCGCACTGGAAACGGTCCATACCTGGCGCCAACTGCAACACGAGGTGCTGGCGCTGGCGACTGCGCTGCGCGCCGATCATGTCGAGGCGCTGGCACTGCATGCCGATAATGGTCCGGCCTGGATCGTTGCCGATCTGGCTTGTGATCAGGCGGGCATCACGCTGTTGCCACTGCCGCGCTTCTTCTCGCCTGCACAGCTGCAGCATGCGCTCGATGTCGTACCGGTTGACGCCATCCTGACCGATTCGCCGCAGCTTCTGCAGACCTTGCCGAGCGGCGCGTCGGTTAAAAATGCATTCACACAAGTCGGCGCGCTCGCAGGGCTCGAATACCTGCAGAGTGACGATCGTCAGAACGCGGTCAGCATCCGGGCGCACAGCGTGCCCGCGCAGACACGCAAGATCACCTTTACCTCTGGTTCCACCGGCGCGCCAAAAGGCGTATGCCTGAGCGCGGAGACCATGACCGGTGTCGCTGGTTCGATTCTCGACGCCACCAGCAGCTGTGCGATCGAACGCCATCTGTGTGTGTTGCCGCTGGCGACGCTGCTGGAAAACATTGCCGGTGTCCACGCGCCCCTGCGACGTGGTGCACAGGTCGTCGTGGCCAGCGAAGAAGCGTTGGGGTTCAATGGCAATTCCGGCTTCTCGTTGCCGACTTTCCTCGATGCGTTGTCGCGCTGCCGCCCCAACAGCCTGATCCTGATTCCGCAGTTGCTGGAAGCCTTGGTCATGAGTGCCGACGCTGGCTGGAAGCTTCCCGATTCGTTGCGCTTCATCGCCGTTGGCGGCGCTACAGTCAGCGCTTCATTGCTTGAACGTGCCTGGGCTCACCAGTTGCCGGTGTTTGAGGGCTATGGTCTGTCCGAGTGCGGTTCCGTTGTCAGCCTCAACTCGCCGGAAGCACGCCGCAACGGCAGTCTCGGCAAACCGTTGGCGCATGGCCATGTCGAGATCGTCGATGGCGAGATTGTGGTGACGGGCAAGGTGTTCCTCGGTTATGCCGGTGACAAAGACTCCTGGCGTTCCACCTCGATCGGGCACTGCCCCACGGGCGACCTCGGATACTTCGACGCCGATGGCTACCTGCATTTTCTTGGCAGGCGCAAGAACCTGCTGGTGTCCAGCTTCGGCCGCAACATCAGCCCGGAGTGGGTGGAAGCCGAACTTGGCGCATGCGCCCCTATCGCGCAGAACTATGTGTTTGGTGATTCGCGACCTTATTGCGTCGCGCTGATCGCCGCGCGTGCCGCGCAGATCGGCGATCAGCAGATTGAAGATTGCGTGACCCGTGTCAACGCCAACCTGCCGGAGTACGCGCGCATTCGCCGTTGGCACCGACTGGCGGCGCCCTTCAGCCGGGGCACCGGAGTGGAGAGCGATCTGCTGACCAGCAATGGCCGCCCAAGGCGTGCACAGATTGAACAGCAATACCGTGAGCAGATCGATGCGCTCTACGTTGACTCTCTACATGTAGAACCCCCGCTTTCCACCGCTGCATCCACGCAGCCATAATGCACGCAGCCTTGATGGAGGTTACCCGAATGACTACCAAGCCTTTCTACGACACGCTGATTGCCGCCACCGAAACAGAACGTCAGCAGCTGGTCAGCGCTGAGATCATCCGTCGCTGCATGGTCCGCGACGTGACGCTGGACGAATACATTGCCTTTCTCACGCAGGCCTACCACCACGTCAAATTCACTGTGCCGTTGCTGATGGCCGTGGGCGCGCGTCTGCCCGAAGAGATGGAATGGCTGCGTGAGGGAGTCGCCGAATATATCGAAGAAGAGATTGGGCACCAGGAATGGATACTCAATGACATCGCCGCCTGTGGCGGTGACAAGGAAGCCGTGCGCCGCAGCAAGCCAGCCTTCGCCACTGAGATGATGGTGGCCTACGCCTGGGACATGGTGTCGCGAGTCAATCCGATTGGTTTCTTTGGCATGGTGCAGGTGCTTGAGGGCACCAGCGTCAATCTCGCCGATCACGCGGCCAGCCAGATCAAGGAGGCGCTCGGACTGCCGGAGGGTGCCTTCAGTTACCTGCGCTCTCATGGTTCCATCGACCAGACGCACATCAAGTATCTGGAAAATCTGATGAACCGGTTTGAAACGCCCGAGCTGCAGGAACTGCTGATTCACAGTACGAAGATGTTCTATCGACTCTACAAGGGCGTGTTCGACAGCGTCATCACGCACTGAGCGAGGGTTACATGCGCATTCGCAATAGCAGCATCGTTCTGACCGGCGCCACCGGTGGCATCGGCAGCCAGTTGGCGACGGAATTTGCAGCGGCTGGTGCGCGGATGATTTTGGTGAGCCGCGACCAGACGCAGCTCGACGCCTTGATAAAGGCACTGCCCGTTTCGGCTACCGCCCCGCATCTGGCGGTAGCGGTGGATCTGCTTGATGCAGCGGAGCGGCAGAAGCTGAGAGATATCTGTGCGCAGCATGACATTGATCTGCTGATCAACAATGCGGGCACCAACGATTTTAACTTGCTGGAGAACGCCGATCCGGCAATTGTCGCCCGGCAGCTTGAGCTGAATCTCATGGTGCCGGTGCTGTTGACGCAGCAGTTGTTGCCATTGCTGCGGCTTCGTCCATCCAGCGCCGTGGTCAACATCGGATCCGCCTTTGGCAGCATTGGCTATCCGGGTTACGCCGCATACTGCGCCAGCAAGTTCGGGCTGCGTGGCTTCAGTGAGGCACTGCGCCGCGAGTTGGCCGATACCGGTGTGCGCGTATTGCATGTGGCGCCACGCGCGACGCGAACGGCACTGAACAGCGACCGCGTTGTTGCCATGAACGTCGCACTTGGCAATGCCATGGATGACCCGCGGCAGGTGGCCCGCTTCGTCGTAAAGCGCGTGCAGAACGAGCGCTGGGGACATTGCGTGATCGGCTGGCCAGAGCGTTTCTATGCGTGGATCAACGCGATGCTGCCCGCCATGACCGATGGTTCTTTACGTAAACAGTTGCCGGTGATCCGCAAATTTGCGGAAGCCAATTCAAGAGGAGCGAATGTATGAAAAAGTTACTGAAAATCCAACGTATGGCGAGTGCGACAGTGTTGCTGGCAGGTATTTTCGCCGCAGGCACGCAGGCAGCGTATGCGGATATGACGCCCGAAGTTGAGGTGCTGCAGCAGCGCTGGGCAGAGGTGAATTACATGACGCAGGGTGAGACCCAGGTAGAGGCGTTCAGCACCTTGATCGAGGATGCCCGTCTGGTGACGGAAGTGCAGAAGGATAGCGCCGAGGCCTGGATATGGAGTGGTATCATCAAGTCCAGCTATGCCGGAGCCAAGGGTGGACTGGGCGCGCTTTCCTCGGCGAAGGCCGCCAAGGCAGACCTCGAAACAGCGATGGAGTTGAATGCCGACGCAATGCAGGGCTCCGCTTATACCAGTCTTGGTGTACTCTACCTCAGCGTGCCCGGCTGGCCGGTGGGATTCGGCGATGAAGAGAAGGGCGAAGAGCTGTTGTTGAAGGGGTTGGAAATCGCCCCGGACGGCATTGATGCCAATTACTTCTATGCCGAGCACCTCTTCAAGACCGATAAATACGAAGATGCGCAGCGCTATTTGATGCGCGCTCTCAATGCCCCCTCCAGACCAGGTCGTGAACTGGCTGACCAGGGGCGTCGAGGTGAGATCGAACGCATGCTGCAGCAGATCGAAGACGCACAGTGATCGGCCATTGCGAGCGAATGGCCAATCGACATGAATGGCCATTTGCAGCCAATGGAGAGAGACATGCAGGTTCTGCTGGTGGAAGACAACCTGGCGCTGGCGCAAGCAATTGAGCGTGCGCTGCGCGCCGCCGGTTTCAGCGTCAATCATGTAGACCGTGGCGAGACTGCGCTGGTCGCAATCCGCACGGCACATCCCGACATCCTTATTCTGGACCTCGGTCTGCCCGGCATGGACGGTCTGGAGGTGTTGCGCACTGCGCGCAATGAGCATTTTTCCAACCCCGTCCTCATTCTGACAGCCCGCGACACCACCCGTGACAAAGTCTCCGGGCTCGACGCGGGCGCCGACGACTATCTCGCCAAACCCTTCGAAATCGCCGAGCTGCTCGCACGTCTGCGGGCGCTGGAGCGCCGACTCGGCAGCGTGAAGAGCAAGAACATCGTGATCGGTGATGTCGTTCTCGACACCCACAGTCTTGAAGTGACCGTGGCGGGCGAGAGCGTGGCCATGTCCCGCCGTGAATATATGCTGCTGAAATCGCTGATGGAGAGCGCCAACAAGGTGCAGACCCGCGAGATGCTCGACAGCAAACTCTATAGCTGGGGCGAGGAGGTCAGCAGCAACACGGTCGAGGTGCACATCCACAACCTGCGCAAGAAACTGCCGGTCGGGTTTATCCAGACGGTGCGGGGCGTGGGCTATGTCATCAAGAAGCAAGCCGGGACAGACGGTAGCGCATGACTTCGATAAGACTCTTTCTGACGCTGACTCTCATCGCCATCATCGTGATGGTGAGTTTTCTGTCGTCATTGCGCGGTTACCGCGAGAGTATGCTGGAAGCCGAGAGCCTGTTTGATCTGCAGTTGCTGGAGCATGTCAAGCTGCTGAGTCTGCTCAATCCCGAATTGAGCTCGGCGGGATACGCCAGAGTAGTCGAGGAATTGCTGCTGCCGCAGCAGAGCGATCTTGCTCTGAGTGCAGAGATGCGAATCGCCTATCAGGTGTTCGATCCGAATGGCGCGTTGGTGTTGCGCTCGGTGCTGGCGCCTGTCACGCAGATGACGCCCTTTGAGGTTGGCTACCGGGATGTGAATTTCAATGGCTATCGCTGGCGTGTGCTGGCTATCCGCGATCCTGAGCGGCAGCACTGGCTGATGGCGGCGCAACGTTATGATTTGCGTTACCAATTGGCAGAGCGGGTGATTCTAGAGGCGGTGGTTCCGACTCTGCTGAGCATTCCGCTCGCGGCACTGCTGATCTGGTTCATCGTGGGTTATGGTCTGCGCCCAATCCGGGTGCTGGCGCGCGCTGTGCATTCGCGCGAGGCCTCGGACTTGAGCGGCGTGGAGCTGGAAGGAATTCCGAAAGAGTTGACGCCCTTGACGCAGTCTACGAATGATCTGCTGCGTCGCCTGCAGTCCTCGTTCGGGCGGGAGAAGCGTTTCGCAGCGGACGCTGCCCACGAACTGCGGACGCCTATCAGCACTCTCAAGGTGCAGATTCACAATCTGCAGGCAGAGCTTGCCGGGAACGCAACAAACGCCGAGGCCATCGCCACTGCGGCGGATCTGCATCAAGGTATCGATGCCATGGGGCACCTTGTCGAGCAGATACTGGTGCTCAATCGCACCGCGCCGGATCAGTACATGGTGCAATTCGTGCCGGTGGATGTGTACGCACTGGTGCGCGATGTTGTCAGCGCCGAGTATGAACAGATACTGCAGCGCGATCAGAATTTTGAGCTGGAAGGTGCCAGCGCAGTAATAAAGGGCGACGCCACGGCGCTGCGCTCACTGGTGGTCAATGTGTTGACGAACGCCTCCAAGTACACGCCGCAGGGCGGAAGCATTCTCATGCGGGTGGAGCGTGTCGAACATGCGGGGAATGTGGGGGCTCAGGTGCAACTGCAGATCGACGATTCCGGGCCTGGCATTCCAGAAAACTATTACGAGCGGGTGTTTGACCGTTTCTATCGCCTCGATGGCGACCGGCATTCCTCTGGTGTCAGCGGCTCGGGGCTGGGTCTGGCGATTGTAAAACACATCGTGGAAATGCACGGCGCGCAGATTGCGCTGTCGAGATCAGAGAGGCTGGGAGGACTGTGTATCACCATAACCTTTCGCGCCTTCGACGTTGACGCCGACACTGGTAACCAATGACGTTTTGAAAACAGGCAGGCAATAAGACATGGCACCATCAAAACATATCCCGGGCTACTGTGGTCGCAAACTCAAGTGGCGGATGCGGCACCTGACTGCCGCCGCATTGTGCTGCGTGGCGATGAGCGCGCAGGCGCAGACGCCGGTTTTCGAGATCGAGATCCGCGAACACCTCTTCTATCCCTCGGAGTTGAAGATTCCGGCCGGGCAAAAGGTGAAGCTGATCATTCACAACCGGGATGCGACTCCCGAAGAGTTTGAGAGCTACGAGCTGAACCGGGAGAAGGTCATCATTGGCAACACGCAGGGGATTGTCTTCATCGGTCCGCTCAAAGCGGGCGAGTATCCATTCTTTGGCGAATTCAATCCGAAAACAGCACAGGGGAAAGTCATCGTTGAGTAATTTTGAGCTGGTATTCAGAACAGCAAATCCGGGGAGACGTGTGGCATGACCAGCGCCGTGATCATCGTTCTGCGTGAAGTCTTGGAGGCCGTGCTGATCATCTGCATGCTGCTGGCGTCCTCCAGTGCTCTGGGGCTGCGTTTCCGCTGGCTGCCGCCCGCGTTGCTTGCCGGGCTGGCAGGCGCCTTCATTTATGCCGTGTTTCTGGAAGATATCTCCCAGGCCTTCGAGGGATTCGGGCAGGAGATCGTCAACGCCGTGCTGCTGCTCCTGATCACGTTGCTGCTGCTGGCCCATAACATTCTGGCTATGCGCGAATTCAAGGCACCACAGATTGCGCGTCTGCCGGCGCTGTCGCTGTTGATTCTGTCAGCGACAATCGCTATGGCGATCGTCCGCGAGGGTTCGGAAATCTACTTGTATGTTTACTCTTACGGTGTAGTCGCCGGTGATATAACGTCGGTACTCTCCGGCGGTGCCATAGGCGCAGGCATAGGTTTCAGTCTCGGCACTTTCATCTACTTCGGTCTGCGAACTTTGTCGGCGCGGCATTGTCTGTTGTTCAGCAGCTTTATGGCCTTGGTCATTGGTGCGGGGATGAGCTCGCAGGCGGCACTCTTTCTAGCGCAGGCGGATCTGCTGTCGGCCTCCGAACCCCTGTGGGACACTTCTGCTCTGATTGCAGAGTCATCGTTGCCGGGCGAGCTGCTGCAGGCCGTGATAGGTTACGAGGCCAGCCCGATCGCCACGCAGGTCGGTATGTTTGCAGGCGCCCTGGTGCTTTCGCTGGCGGCCATGGGAATCGGGATTTTTTCAGTCAGAAACTTGTCCTCTAATCCCGAAGCAATACGAACAGAACGGAGTAACGAATGATACGATCCTGCGGCATCTTGTGCGCGGCCGGTGGCCGGGTGTCTTTTCTTCTGGTGGGGACGCTGATAGGACTGCTGACCGGCAGTCAGACGCATGCAGACAACCTGCTTCATCACAACGGAGTGGGACGGGTTTACGATCCTTATGTGCAGCCTTTGGAGCGCGAGCTTGAGCTACGCACCTACTACCAGACCGATGATGATCCCATCGAGAGCGATATTCTGCGTCAGCGAATAGGCTTCGGAGCCGCAATCAACGAGCGCGTGTTTGCAGAGCTGTACCTGATCGGCATGAAGCTTCCGGGAAGCGCCATGCGTCTGGAATCGTATGAGCTGGAAAGCAAGATACAGCTGACGGAGCAGGGCGAGTATGCTGCCGACTGGGGGCTGCTGGTGGAGTTGGAACGCCAGCGCAGTGAGAGCATCGCCGAATTGGCAACCACATTGTTAGCAACCCGGCAGTGGGGCGACTGGGTGGGCACGGTGAATCTCGGTATCGAATACGAGTACGGGTCCAATATCCGCAACGAGTTCGACACCTTCATGTCGGCGCAGTGGCGCTTGCGCTATCGTGAGAGTCTGGAGCCAGGCATTGAAGTTTATGCCGACGAGTTCACTCATGGCATTGGCCCGGTACTCACAGGACTGGTACGCGGCAGTGAAAATCAGAAGTGGCACTGGGAGGCTGGCATCATAGTGCCAACCAACGACACTACTCCTGATTACACCTACCGACTGTTGCTGGAGTATGAGTTCTGAAGAGTTGAATCCGCCTCATGCTTAAGGTTGACTTAAGGTGGAGAAAATAGGCTTAATCCCACAACCGCCAACTATTGATTCGGGATTCTGACCCTATGCCGCTATCTGTGCACATTCCAGCCCCACGACGAGCCGTATTTTTTACATGGGTAGCCGTGTTCGTCGGTAGCATTATGATGGCCTGGGTGCCGGATATCACGTTTGAGTCCGGCTTGTTCCTTCTCGGCGCTGCCTTTGTGCAGGCCACACTACTAAGTTCTCCTGCATTGCTGCTATTCCTCGTGTGGCACTGGCGTTCCCGTTCCGGCACTAATTCGCCCTGGCTTGCGGGTTCCGTTACTGTCGCCGCCGTGTTGCTCGTGCTGTTCCTGGTGGTGAATTACAAGCTGCGGGACATGTACGGTTTCTACTTCAATTTCTTCGTCCTGAATCTGCTGATGACACCCGGAGGTGTCGAAGCGATGGGCGTCTCCACTTCGACCAATATCACGCTCGCAATCGTGGTCCTGACACTCGCCGTTGCCGTGTGGCTGCTCCTGCGTTTCATCCCCTTTGAGCGATTGTGGGCGCGCCGCCTGCGTGCCAGTTATCTGGTGCCTGGTTTCATCGGCGTCTTCTTGTTGCAGGGGGGCTGGTATGCCTGGTCCGAGTTTCACTATGACAGGACAGTGCTGCAGATAGCCGACCGGATTATCTGGTACATGCCCGTGACTGCCCGCACCTTTTTCGAGGATATGGGCGCGACAATTGATCGTCCCGAGGGCGCGGATATGGAGGTCGCCATCAGTGGCGGCAGCCTCAACTATCCGGAAGCCCCCGATGAGCCCTTGAAGACGCCTTACAACATCGTCTGGCTGGTAGCCGAGTCCTGGCGTGCCGACATGCTGACTCCCGAAATCATGCCGCAGACCTGGGCGTTCGCGCAGAAGACCAAGCAGTTCCGTGAGCATTACAGCGGTGGCAATGGCACACGCATGGGGATGTTCTCGCAGTTTTACGGCCTCTATGGCAGCTACTGGTTCGACTTCCTCAATTCGGGACGTCAGCCACTGTTGATGGAAGTCCTGCAGAAAAATAACTACGACATGATGGCCTATACCAGTTCACGCTTCTCTTATCCGGAATTCGACAAGACCGTGTTCGCCGGGCTCCCGATGTCGCAATTGCAATCCTATACCGAGGGTGCAGGCTGGGAGCGCGATCGTAAAAATGTCGCAGACCTGCTGGGTTATATCGAGAAGGCTGAAGACCCCTTTTTCGGTTTCATGTTCTTCGAGTCCGCGCATGCCAATTACTATTTTCCCGAAGAGTCGGTCATCGCTCCGGACTACATCGAGGATTTTAATTATCTGACGCTGGACATCGAGAAAGAGATCGAACGCATCCGTGCTCGCTACATCAATGCCAATCATCACCTCGACAGTCAACTGGGGCGCGTATTCGCGGCGCTGGAGGAGCAGGGCAAACTCGACAACACCATTGTGATTGTCACCGGAGATCATGGTGAAGAATTCATGGAGAACGGACGCTGGGGGCACAACTCGACTTTCAGTCAAGAGCAAATCCGTGTACCTTTCCTGCTCTACGTTCCAGGGCAGGCACCGGCGCAGTTCGACGTCATGACGAGTCATCACGATGTGCCCGCCACGGTGCTCGCTGCGCTGGGGATGGACATTGATCCGGCAACCTACAGTTATGGGCACGACTTGCTCGCGGCTGACTACCATCGCGATTACACCGTTGCCAGTGACTGGCACGGCAACACGCTGATAACGCCGGATGTAAAGATGGTCTTCAGCAAGAAGGGCGCGTTCTACGATGATGCTGCCACCACACTGAATGACGACCCGATCGATCTCGCCGCCACGAAGGCTCCCTACCGGGACGCGCTGGGGCTGTTTACCCGGGAATTATCGCGGTTCTATCAGTGAGTCGCTGACAACGAGAGCCGTGCTGGCAGAGAGCTTCGCATTGAGGGCAAATGATTACAGCTACCGCTAGTTCTAACGTGTTTCCCTCTGCTCGAACAGCGGAGGCGGCCGATGCTGCTGACGATTGTGCGGAGAGTCTGCTCGCTGCGGCAGGCTACTGCGATTTCGAAGATTACTGGCACTCGCCCTGCGAGTACGTCGAACCGATGAACGTGCGCCGCAATGGTTGGAGTGCGGTTTCCCTGCTGAGTGTGCCGGATGCACAGGGGCGCGAGAGTCGCTTTTACCTCAAGCGTCAGGAAAACCAGCTGCGTTATTCCTGGCGCCATCCGATTGGGGCGCTGACCTATCAATACGAGGTGGAAGCGTTTCAGAAGGCCGACTGCTTCAAATTGCCGACTGCAGAGCTGATTACCTATGGCTTTCGCAGAAATGGTGCGACACGGCGCGGTATCGTCGTGACCCGTGAAATAGCGCTGCCGGCATTGTCTGATTTTCAAAACGCCGCCACCGACTGGCCTGCACTGCTGCCCGCGCTGCGCAATGCCGGCCGAGAGCTGTTGCGCCTGCACCTGTGTGACTGGCAGCATGGCGCCCTGTATCCTTCCCATATTTTCATTGACCCCTCGAACGGTCGAATTCGTCTGATTGATTTCGAAAGAGCGCGTCGCGCCTGTGCCTGTAGCGCGGCGGAAGCCGATCTGCTGCAGTTTCTCAAGCGTGCAGACTGGATCCCCGATGTCGCACTCGCGGCTCTCCTCGAAGCCTATCGCCTGCGCATGCCCGGTCTGTTGCATCGACTCGGCGAGCGCTTTCCCCATCGTAGTCTCCTGTTGCAGGAGCCGTCCCAAATAAAAAGAAACAGTGAGCGAGAAAACAATGAGTGACCAAATCAGCTATGCGCGTGTGAAATCAGATGTGGAATCGGCAGATTCGTACAGCAAACGCAATCAGAACAAGCACGAGCAGGAAATGCAGATGATCGCGGATGCGATGGCCTTGACCAAGGGTATCCGTACTGTGCTGGATGCTCCTTGCGGCGTTGGTCGAGCCACTATCTGGATGGCGCAGCAGGGTTTTCAGGTCACGGGTATCGATCTGGGTGAGGCCGCATTGGCGCTGGCTGCCCGTCTGTTGGAAGATCTGGGGCTGCAGGCGACGCTGGCCAGCCATGACATTTTCGCGCTGCCCTATGCCGACAAAGCCTTCGACGCCACGCTGTGCTTCCGGCTGTTGCACCACTTCGAGAGTCCGGAATTGCGTACGCGTCTCATCCGTGAAGTGTGTCGGGTCAGTGGCAAATATGTCCTGATGTCGCGCATTTCTCCGCTCTCGGTCACCTCGTTGCGCCGTCGCGTGCGGCTGCTGTTGTCCGGTAAACCCATCAAGCAGTACCCGGTGTCGGCTGCCCAAATGCATGCGGAATTTGCTGCTGCAGGCTTCGTTCCGGTCGGCGCCACAGGGCGTTTTGCCCTTTTCCACTCGCTGCAACTGCAGGTGTACAGCCGGAAGTGAGGTCTGTATACTCGCGTTTTTGTTGATACGTGGAAATCTTATGTTACGCATTGCTGAAGAAGCTTTGACATTCGATGACGTTCTGCTTGTCCCTGCGCACTCTACTGTTCTCCCGAAGATGGTCAGCCTGAAAACCCAGCTGACCTCATCTATCTCCTTGAATATCCCAATGATTTCTGCCGCGATGGACACGGTTACCGAGTCTCGTCTCGCGATCGCCATGGCGCAGGAAGGCGGTCTAGGGGTCATTCACAAGAGCATGAGCATCGAGCAACAGGCCCGCGAAGTCCGGATAGTCAAGAAGTACGAAAGTGGCGTTGTCAAAGACCCCATCACCATCGCGCCCACCGCCACCATCCGCGACCTGATCGCCCTCATGCGGGAGAATGACATCTCCGGTATGCCAGTGGTGGAAGGAAGCAATCTAGTGGGCATCGTCACCAGCCGTGACGTGCGCTTCGAGACCAACTATGAAGCCGCCGTGTCCACGATCATGACCCCGAAGAGTCGGCTGGTCACGGTCAAGGAAAACGCCAGTAATCAGGAAGTGAAAGAGTTGCTGCACACGCACCGGATCGAGAAAATCCTGGTGGTCAACGACAAATACGAGCTGCGTGGCCTGATCACGCTCAAAGACATTCGCAAGTCGGAAGACTATCCGAATGCCTGTAAAGATCAGTTCGGGCGCCTGCGTGTGGCGGCTGCCGTTGGCACCGGTGCCGATACTGCGGACCGCGTTGCCGCGATCGTCGAGGCTGGTGTTGACGTGATCATCGTCGATACCGCTCACGGACATTCTCAGGGCGTGATCGATCAGGTGCGCCGCATCAAGAAAGACTATCCGCATATCCCGGTGATCGGTGGCAACATCGCCACGGCCGCTGCAGCGAAAGATCTCGCCGCTGCTGGCGCCGATGCCGTCAAGGTCGGCATCGGTCCCGGTTCCATCTGCACCACCCGCATCGTCACCGGTGTCGGCGTGCCGCAGATGACAGCGGTTGCCAACGTCGCCGAAGCCCTCAAGGGCACCAACGTATCGGTGATCTCCGACGGCGGCATCCGCTTCTCCGGCGACATCGCCAAGGTGATTGCAGCCGGGGCTCACGTTGTCATGATCGGCAGCCTGCTGGCGGGCACCGAAGAGGCTCCCGGCGAAGTCGAACTGTTCCAGGGCCGCAGCTACAAGGCCTACCGGGGCATGGGCTCACTGGGCGCCATGGCGCACAGTCAGGGTTCCAGCGATCGCTACTTCCAGGACATCGTTTCCGGCACTGAAAAACTCGTCCCCGAAGGCATCGAAGGCAGGGTTCCCTACAAAGGCCCGATGCATGCCATCGTGCACCAGATGATGGGTGGTCTGCGCTCCAGCATGGGTTACACCGGCTGCGAAGACATTGCCCAGATGCGCACCAAGCCCGTGTTCGTGAAGATCACCTCCTCCGGGATGAGTGAGAGCCATGTGCACGATGTGAGCATCACCAAGGAAGCCCCGAACTACCGCATGAGCTGATTGCTCGTGCGGTAGGTTTTTTCTATCCAAACCCCTTCAAGAAACCAGAGCATGGCCATCAAGAATATCCACAGTCAGAAAATACTCATTCTGGATTTCGGTTCCCAATACACCCAGCTGATTGCGCGCCGCGTGCGCGAGCTGGGTGTCTATTGCGAAATCTGGGCCTGGGACAACGCCAGCCCCGACGACATCAAAGCCTTCGGCGCCCGCGGCATCATCCTCTCCGGCTCACCGGAAAGCACAACCGTCGCCGACTCTCCTCGCGCACCAGCCTTCCTGTTCGAAGGCGACCTGCCATTGCTCGGCATCTGCTACGGCATGCAGACCATGGCCATGCAGATGGGTGGCCATGTGGAAGCCTCGGACAAATCCGAGTTCGGCTATGCCGAAGTGACGTTGCCCAATCCTTGCCCACTTTTCGATGGCATCGAGGACCGCATCAACGACAACGGCACGCCGATTCTCGACGTGTGGATGAGCCACGGCGACAAGGTCGTCAAGCTGCCACCTGACTTCATTATCACCGCAGCCACCGAGACCGCGCCCATCGCCGCGATGTCCCACATCAGCAAACCTTTCTTCGGCATCCAGTTCCATCCGGAAGTTACGCACACCTCGCAGGGCTTACGCATTCTTGAACGCTTCGTGCGCAATATCTGCGACTGCGAAGCACTCTGGACATCCGCCAACATCATCGAAGACGCCATCGCCCGCGTGCGCGCACAAGTGGGCAGCGATCACGTCCTGCTCGGTCTTTCCGGCGGCGTCGATTCCTCCGTCGTCGCAGCGTTGCTGCACAAGGCGATTGGCGATCAACTCACTTGCGTATTCGTCGACAATGGTCTGCTGCGCCTGCAAGAAGGCGATCAGGTCATGGCCACGTTCGCGAAGAACATGGGTGTGAAAGTGATCCGTGCCGATGCCGAAGCGAAATTCCTCGGCGCACTCGCTGGTGTCAGTGATCCCGAATTGAAACGTAAGGCCATCGGCAACACCTTCATCCAGGTGTTTGATGAAGAAGCCTCAAAAATTCATAACGTGAAGTGGCTGGCCCAAGGCACGATCTATCCGGACGTCATCGAGTCTGCTGGATCAAAAACCGGGAAGGCCCACGTCATCAAGTCCCACCACAACGTCGGCGGTCTGCCCGAAGACATGAAACTGGGCCTCGTGGAACCTTTGCGCGAATTGTTCAAGGACGAAGTGCGCAAGATCGGCCTGGAACTCGGACTGCCTTACGACATGGTGTATCGCCATCCGTTCCCAGGGCCTGGTCTCGGCGTGCGGATTCTTGGGGAGGTGAAGAAGGAATATTGCGATGTGCTGCGTCGTGCCGATGCGATCTTCATGGAAGAGCTGCACCGCTCCGGTTGGTATCACAAGACAAGTCAGGCCTTTGCGGTGTTTCTGCCGGTGAAATCTGTGGGCGTGGTAGGCGATGCGCGGCGGTATTCGTGGGTGATTACGTTGCGGGCGGTGGAGACGATTGATTTCATGACGGCTCGGTGGGCGCACCTCCCTTACGAATTGTTGGAGGCTGTTAGTAATCGGATTATTAATGAGGTTGCGCAGGTTTCGCGTGTGGCTTATGACATTTCTTCCAAACCTCCGGCTACGATTGAGTGGGAGTGAAATATAGTATTTCGTAGGGTATCGACGTCCCTTAATACGACGAAGACGATAAAAGCTACGCTAGTAATCGAGGCTAGGATTAAGAACCCCCTGTTTATTATCCAAACCAAATTGGTCTTCCAGGTCGGCCTGGAAAGATAACTATGAAAAAGGCTCAACTGGCAACTGACGTCTCTGGGGTCCCAGATCAGCAGGGGACGAGTACGGCTGCCAGTGGGCCAGCTGGCGCACACTTTGAAGGTCAGGTCGCAGCATCTTACCTGCTCGCAATGCTCTGCGGAGCGCCACCACGTGGTAGTCCCGGCACAACGATCGATCGAATTGCGCTTCAGCAGGCGAACTCAGGACGCCCACTGGATGACGTGATCGTTCATGCAATTGATGGTTCCGGCATGGCGACGGTACTGGAAATCCAAGTTAAACGGACGATTACGTTCACCCCTACGGACCCAGTCTTTCGGAAGGTTGTTGGGCAAATTGCTGAGGCTGTGCGTCGTTCTGACTTTTGGTCTACACAGTATCATTTGGCAGTCGCCACCGCGAGGGGGTCCCGCAAGATCGATGGTTCGTACCAGGACGTGCTCGCCCTGGCGCGACAGATCGGAGATGCAGCCACATTCTTCTCACAGCTCAATCTCGCCGGTGTCGCAAACAGCGATATGAGGACGTTTGTACTGACGCTCCAGGCTCACCTTAAAGAAGAGGGCGTACCTCACGATGACGGCGCAACTTGGCGAATACTAGGCCGTCTTCAGATTCTCACGTTTGATTTCACCGCTCCGGGCTCCAGCTCTACAGATCTTGTTCGAGAACGAGCGCTGCGCACATTGCACGCTGACGATGCCTCACGGGTGGATGCATTCTGGGGAAGTCTTGTGGATCTGGCACTCACCATAGCCCAGAGCGGAGGGGACAAGAACCGCTCAACCCTACTAGAATCTCTTCAGCATCTCGGATTCCGCTTCGCTGCAGACCGTCGGAACGCGGTTGCACGTGCCGCCCTTTCGGAACAGACCAGCCAAGCGCTCGCCGACATCGACAACCAAGTTGGAAATGTCGTCCTCACGCGACATGAGCGAGTATCAGCAATCCACGAAGCATTCGGTTCTGGGCGCTATGTGGAGCTTCGCGGCGACGCTGGGGTCGGCAAGTCCGGTGTATTGCGTCAGGTGGCAGAATCATTGGGGACGGAAGGAAACGTTCTCGTTCTTAGCCCAGGTCGATGCGTTCCTCGCGGCTGGTCCGCCATGCGCGCTGTGCTCGGTTTCGAAGGTACAGCACATGACCTTTTGGTTGAGCTTGCCAACAATGGTGGTGCTGTTCTGTTCGTGGACAATGTTGATTCTTTCAACAGCGAAGAACGTTTCACTGTGGTCGATATGCTCCGAAGTGCGGCGGACGTCCCTGGAGTATCCGTTCTCGCAACGGCGAGAACAGAATTTGGAGCGGAGGAGCCCAGTTGGTTGCCAAGCGACGCGCTCGATAAATTGCAGCGAACAGCTCCAGTAGTGATCGATGGGTTGAGTAAGGCGGAGATTGAACAGCTAATCAAGAGTGATCCTGCGTTGAGCCGGTTACTCAGTGATAACCATCCAGCCCGACCGGTGACGAGGAATTTGTTTCGCCTTGCTCGAATTGCCAATCAACGTACGGGCGATCTTCTGCCCCATACAGAAGTAGAGATGGCCACCCAATTCTGGAGCACAGCTGATGGCGTACGGGATGTGGGATGGAGGGGCAGGACTCGCTTATTGATTAATTTGGCACTACAGGCGTTGACAGGAACAGATCTACTCGATGTTAGTACACAGTCGGCACAGGCGATTGACGCGATGGTTCATAGCGGAACATTACGTAGCTTGGGCCCCAATGGTGTGTCTTTTCGCCACGACGTGTTGTGCGAGTGGGCGATTGCGTGTGCACTAAGAGATGATGCCACTCTCATCGACCGGATTGATTTGGGGCGTCCAGCCACGGCAATACTTGCGCGAGCTATCGAACTGACTGCCAGAATGTGGGCTGAGCAAGCAACAGATGGTGCGGCGTGGCATAGCTTTTTGATTCGCTTAAGTAATGATGGTGCGCACAAGTCTTGGCGGCGCGCGGCCATTCTTGCACTCGCCCGTTCGGAAGCGGCCGACATTTTGCTACCACGCTTGGACTTGGTCCTACTAAGCAACAACGCGGTACTGCTTCGTGAACTCATTCGTACCGTCATGGCTGTCGAAGTTGTGCCTGCGTCAAAGATGTTTGCCGCTGTCGGTCTTCATCCGGACGCAATACCTGCGGGCCTGACGATGCCGAAAGTCCGCTCTTGGTTAACTCTCATTCTGTGGCTCTTGAGCAAGAGTGATGGCGTTCCAGTTGACGCCCTTTCCGAAGTGATTAACTTGTATACGGATTTTTCTATTGGGACGCTTGGGGTAACGGAGATCACTCCACTCACAACACGGCAGCTATACCGCTGGCTGAGATTGATTGAACCGGACGTTAGCCCACTTCGAAGTGAACAGCCCAGATTTTGGGATGGACTTGAGCGGAGCCAATTGCAATCAGTCCAGCGAGATCTGCGCGATGGATTTCTGATGTTTGCCCGCACTGCACCCGATCTGGCTGCCGAGTATTTACAGGCTGTCATGCAAAGCAAGCACAACGACAATTTAGTTCGAACTATCTTGAAGATGCCATTGACGTTAGCACAAGCGGCCCCGACTCAGCTGGCCAGATTGACGGAACACGCATTGATAGAAAAGTCGCATCTTCGCCGTCGAGGGCTCCATGAACCGTTTGAAGAAGCTTTCTCGTTTCTCGATAACCAATTTCTTCCAGCCTCGCCCGCACAAGGCCCTTTCTTCGAGTTGCTTCTGCATTCTCCGGTTGACGGGCTCTCGCTGATTCATAACTTAGTAAACCATGCTGTCAGTCACGGTACACGTGGACGTGAAATGGGCGACGACTCGATCAACCTTGTGTATGGGAAAAATTCACGTGTCTTTCCCTGGGCAGGTACCTACTTTTGGTCCAGGCCCAAGACCAGCAACTACTACGCCTTAACGTCGGCACTTATGGCCTTGGAAGCTTGGGCTCATCGACGTATCGAGGCCGGTGAATCCTTCGATATCGTTCTAAATGATGTGTTGGGACCGCCAGGCTCATGCGCTGCGTATCTCCTCGTAGCTGTGGACCTGCTCATCTCGCATTGGCCAATGTCGGCGGATTCAACATTAGTGTTTCTTGGGTGTCCAGAACTTCTATGCTTAGACCATGGACGCCAAGTACAAGACCAGATTGAGATTCCAGACCTCTTGGGACTGATAGCGTTACAGAAGGAGCCGCGCGGAATTGTTAGCTCTGCTGAGCTCACAAGGAGACGCTCCAGGCGGATGACGCTCACTGATCTGATCGGCAACTTCGCCCTGACGGTCGAGCCAGAGCAACTGCAACAGTTAACGGGGCTGCTACGAGATGCGGCTGATCGCCTAGGGCCCGCCGGGGCTAAAGCCAATTTTAGTGATCCAGAGTTCATGGTCCTTCATGCCATGAATCTCGCTGATCCGGCAAATTGGCATGATTTGGATGTGCAACTCCAGGATGGCTCTACTGCGAAGGTTCGCCAATACTCACCTCCAGATACAGAGGAACAACATTTGCGAATGTTGCGTGACGCTGTGGCAGACGCCTCGGCGGACTTTGCTATGCAGTCCGCCATCACGCTTGGAATTACCGATCCTGCGCGCGTCTCGTCGGAGCAGCTTCAAGCCGCAGTAGTCTGGGCCAGAGGTTCCGGATCTAAGTCTTCGACGGACGGTGAGATCGATGATGCGTCGGAGAACATGCGACGTGAGGCGGTGCTTGCTACTGCCATGATGACCCTGCGAGACGGAGATGCAAGTTTGAGAGACGCGTATGGAGATTGGGCACGCGCAGAGCTGCAGAACGGGCTAGCGTCGGATAATTACGACTATGTACATCAAGTTCGAGCGGGACTTCGCTTTAATCCGGTCGCCATCGCGTTTGCTGGAACGATCTACACCGTCGCCTATAGAACCGCTCCAGACGATGTGAGGTCACTGCTCGCGGTGGCGGCAGAAGGTCACCATGCCGCTGCCCACGGTTTAGGCGCCGCAGTGAATGAGTTGGTGAGAATTGATGAGCGACTTCTGAGGGCACTCCTCCGCTGTGCGTTTCGAGCGTGCGTTGTTCCCGTCCGCAAGCGGGGTATGTCTGAGGGCGACAGTTCGACTCTTGACGACCAGCGGAAGGCAGCTGCTATGCTCGCTATTGATGCGGAAATGGCTTGGTTAGAAGGAACAGGGCCTGAACCTTTTTGGCCGATTTTTCCCAAAGAGCACGTCCGTCCGCGGCGACGACTTCGACTCTCGGTGGCTCCCGTGCAGCTTAAAGAACCAACTGAAGTGAAAGACCCTCCGCCAGAAGAGGAGGTTTACCATCAAACGGCGGCATTATGGCTCCGCCAAGTGCAGGGAATTGGCAATGTAGATAGATACCCATGGCTTCGCGATGTGGCTGATGCCTATCTATCGTGGACGATTGCAGCGAACGGGGGTGATTTCGATAGTGACGCAGAAGCTGTCGACACACCGTCGGAATGGAATGACGTTTTCTTTGCCGTCATTGCTCGCTGTACGGTTGGACTGAATGTAGCTCACGCCGCAGATCTACTGAAACCTATAACTTCCCTGCCGGAGCAAAATTTCTTCGACGTGCTCCCAGATTTCTTACGAAGATTTGATGCGCTCTACTTTGGTGGCAGTAGTGTTGACGCTTCGGTAGCGATTTCTATTAGGTCGGCGTTCGCTGAAAGCATGATGAAAAGCCGGGGATGGACGCGCCTCAAAGGCACAAAGGAAAATTCTATTGAGTTTCATATCGCCCCGGCGATAGCCACACTGTTCTTCAACGACTACAACCTCGGTTCTGACACGAAGTGCTATCTTTTCGAGAAGGGAGTGGATCAGCTCGGGCCGCTACTCCCTGTTTTGGCTCGGCTAGTTCATTCAGGTCCGTCCCCTTTTGTCGCTCTTGTGTTGCTAAACCTCTTCGAGGTTGCACCACGACGCGAGCATCTCGGATTACTTGTCCAAGCAGCTAAGAGTTGGCTGGCTACGTATCCTGACTCTCGGTCATTTTGGATTGATAGTGGATTCGGAAGGAGGTGGTGCGAGATTGTTGGGAAGATTCATGCTCTATATCCTGAAGCGCTCAAATCAGATGCGAGGGTTGGTGCGGGCGTTGAGGGTGCAGTGGCAGAGTTAGTGGGCCTTGGCGTTTCTCAAGCGAACCGGTTGGAGGAATTGCTCACTGGTTAATGCAGCCGCCGAGGTGACGCACAAGGTGTAGTTGCCGTTGCTGTCTGTGGAAGTTATTCGAAAATTTCGAATTACTGAATCCTCCTGCAACGCGCAATAAGCATTATCTGGTTTCACAGTGTGTAAGTGCAAAACGGCTAGACTGTTGACACCTATGACAATGCCGTAAGTGACCAAGGTGCTCGGTAGTAGTACGGAAGTTGCGCAAAAGTTTCACATTACTATTGCGTGCTTGTAACTTATTGATGAATATAACGTTTATTTGCAGCTTTCCGCCGGCTACGATTGAGTGGGAGTGAGCAATTGTCCAACAGCTTGTTGGACGATTGAAGTTGGACCAAAGCCATCCAAACAGGCGCCTTCTTCTCTCTCTCTCTCTCTCTCATAATTGGACTGATTTAGTTTCCTCCGATATCCACAAAAGCGGCCATAGCTGTGGCAACCGATGCTATTTCCAAGCTTCTCCAGCTGAACTTCTGTTTTTGGATAGTGCCGCATTGGTGTCAATGCCCCAAACGTCATCTCTGAATCGCGCATTAATGCAACATTTACCGCCATAGTGGCAATGTTTGATGATTAAATGCACCGCTATCGTTAAAGTGAGCAACATATGGCGTTGACGCGCAACAATGCCTCCGCTACCATGCGCCGCAAATCATCAGTTTTTCACCACTTTGCGGGTTCAGAGCATGGAGCACTTCACAATTATTCAGGCCCTTTGCCGAGCAGCTATGGCTGAGCCGACTCCTGCGCTGCGCAAGCAAATTGAACGGCTACGTGATGCGCTCACGAAGGATGGGGAGGAGAAACAAGCCAGTTCGCTTGCGGGCATATTAATAGCGGCAGAGCGATTAAGAGAGTTAGCTCCTAGTCGCATCGAACGTTCTCGCGCAAGTCTTCTGGGAGAAACTCTTGGGCGTAACACTCCAGTCCCGGTTGATCGAGAAACGGCGGCTTCTCTTGCGGACATCATTTTTCCAACGGAGATTGATGGTATGGCGCCGCTTTTTGATCCAACCATCACGCAAGCCGTCGGAACAATTATCGATGAGTGGATGAACTTCGAAGCCCTTTCGACTGTAGGCATAACTCCAGCCAAGACATGTTTGATCTACGGCGCACCAGGAACGGGAAAAACACGGTTGGCTTATTGGATCGCACATAGGCTCGATTTGCCTGTCCTCCTTGTAAAACTTGATGGATTGGTTTCATCGTTCTTAGGCACGACTGCACGAAATATTGGTAACCTCTTTACCTTCGCAAATCGTTACCGCTGCATTTTGCTTCTTGACGAGTTCGACGCCATCGCGAAAGTGCGTGACGACCCACAAGAGGTCGGCGAAATTAAACGAGTGGTTAACGCACTACTTCAAAATTTGGACGTAAGACAGAATATTGGTTTGACTATTGGCATTACAAACCACCCGAAATTACTCGACCCAGCCGTGTGGCGGCGCTTTGAAATCCAGCTTGAAATTCCAAAACCAAGCTTCGAAGTAAGAAGAGCTATAGCTGAACATTTCATGCCACCTGTTGAGGCGCCAGATAGTCATCTCCGTCTTATCGCTTGGTTCACTGAAGGATCTACTGGTGCCGAAATCGAGTCGTTAGTTCGTACTTATAAGAAAGCGACAACGATTCGGAAAGAGGACCGACATGGACTATTGGACACACTAAGACAGTTTGCGACGCTCAATGCTGCGCGTGTGCAAATTGACCGTCGAGCACTACTATTCGATGATTCCATCAATCTTTTCAAAGCTATGCACGATGATCCAACGCTCGGATTTTCTATGGCGGACATTGGTGATATCGCAGGGAAGGACAAATCGACCGTCAGCCGCTGGCTCGGACGCCAAGCGAATGCGGGCATTGATTGTGGAGTGACACATGGCTAGTCCTATTCAGATTGTCCTTAATCCCGAGAACTTTGAAGAAGCCAGAGAAGCTGGCGGGGGTGGAGGTCGCAAAGACTTCTTTGCTCACCGCGACGGTGAGTTTGGTGAACATAAGGCTGCCTTAATAAGTCAAATCGACACCATTTCCGCTGTTCTATCTGCACAGTCACAAGGTCCGGTTGGTTACGTGAAAGTGAGTCTTAAGCGAGAGGCTTGGGCGAAAAGCCATCGCCCCATTGGAACTCTTTTTCGAAGCGATCGTGCTCCTGTGGTTGGAGGAGGTGATCTTGGTGTGATGATCGTCGAGGGCCGTCCCTCGACACTGGCACAGGTTAAAGCAGACATTGAGAAAGCTGAGACTCAGACCAGAATGCGTTTCGATGAAAGCAAAGGGAAGGAAGTTCCACATCCTTCTCCTCAGAAGAGCGAAACGGGTGCGATTGAACGGATTGAGCTGTATGGTCCGACCGACAAACGAAACTTCTCTGTACAGGATGCGGTGGGATGGCTCTCTAATCCGATGTCTGGTAGTGGATATGAAGTAGAGCTATTTGCTCATCTACCGCCGCGTTCTGACTGGGATCGCCTTGACGCAGCGCATCGGCGGTTGGTGGAATCCTTCGTCAACGGATTCAATTCCCTTGCGTGCAGCGTATCGGTCGAACGACTACTGCATGGGTCCGACAAGCTCCCAATGTTGGTAGTCCGACTGAATCAATCTAACGACGGCCCTGTTCTGCACTTGACGAGCGCTCTAGTTAAAGAGCGTCGTGAGTTGGCACCGTTTGATCCAAGCAGCCAGCGGCATGCCCGACTGTTGGAATTTCTCGACGCACATCCCTTAGTCAGACGTATTGGGTTACCCGGTATCATCGTTCATTCGACGCCGACGCCCGTAATCCCAGGCACTAGACCTGATCGTGCTGATTTACCTGTTCGCGATAGCAACAGGACTCATCCCCGACTTGGCATCATTGACGGAGGTCTTAGTCCGGCGCTGGCAGATTGGGTCATTGACAGATGGGAAGTACTAGCCGATGAAGACATGGATCTTTCACACGGCACATTCATTGGTGGTCTTGCGGTGGCAGGTGCGGGCCTCAATAATTCCTTGATATGCCCGGAGCCAGATGGGGCCGAATTGGTCGATCTTGCTATCTTCCCTAATGAAAGAAAAGCAGGTGCCTTCGAATCATATTATTCCGGTGGGCTTACTCACTTTTTTGATGAGATGGATGCCGCTGTTGCGGATGCTCGTGCTAGACATGGTGTGCGAGTATTTAACATGAGCCTGAATATTCTTCAGCCTGCAGCACCTGATCGATACAGCCCACACGCTGTCCGTCTTGATCGGATCGCTGAGGAGAACAATGCTGTTGTCTTCATTTCGGCGGGTAATATCCAGCCACAAGACGTGCGCCCTGAATGGCCTGCCGACACGGCGGCGGCTCTTTCTAACCTCGCCAATGCTCGCAATGATGGTCTCCTATCTCCGGCAGAGAGCGCTCGCAATGTGGCCGTAGCAGCCCTTAATCCTCCGGGGCACACTGGATGTCTACCTTTCGCACCCACGCGCTTCAGTCGACGAGGTCCAGGTCTGCGTTCTGGTGTAAAACCTGATCTTGCTCATGTGGGCGGCTCGGGCACTCGGCACGCGACGCTGGGACATGGTCTGTTCTCTATTCTACCAAATGGTGCCGTAATCGATGGCTGTGGAACTTCCTATGCCGCGCCTTTGGTCGCGAAAACGGCAGCGGTGCTAGATCATGCCATCGAAGGAGAGATTTCCAGGGAGACGTTGATTGGGTTGTTGGTTCACCACGCAGAGACACCGGAACCCTTACGCGCCAAAGCTCTTGGGTCAGTGGCTCGGCATCTTGTTGGCTTCGGTATGCCGTTATCTGCGGAGCGAATTTTGGAAACAGGCGATCATTCGATCACGCTGGTTTTTGCCTCTCGTATCCAGCTCGACCAGCAGATCAATTTCAAGTTCTCTTGGCCTGCATCTCTGGTTGGACCTGAGGGTAAATGCAAGGGGCGCGCGAAACTAACTTTGGTTTCCACACCTCCATTGGATGAACGGTTTGGTTCGGAATTCGTGAGGATAAATATCAACGCCTCGCTTCAGCAGGAGCAGAAAAGAGGATGGAAGGGACAGCTTGATTCTCTACACCTTCCTTCGTCACGGGGCGCTCATGCTGTCGAGGCGGAGTTAATCGAACACGATTTGAAATGGAGCCCCGTGAAGATCTATGAAAAAGTATTTCCCCGTGGTGTTGGGCCATCCTCTAACTGGCGTTTATTTGTCGAATACTTAACGCGTGCAGGGGAAAACATGCCGGAAGGGGGCGTTCCGTTTACAGCTATCTTGACCATCAGTGATCCAGATGGGGAGAAACCAGTATTCAACGACATGCGCCAAAACCTACAAGCAATTGGCACGCAGATCACAGATATTCGAACAGCCGCACGCATTACGCCCCGCATCTAATTCTTGGTGATTAGAGGCGGACATAGCAGCGCGCAGCAAGAGCAACAAATCGCTCATAAGCATGGGTGACAGATTCATATGGAGATGGACTACTAATAACCTGCTCTCAATAAAAGCTGCAGGCACTTGCGTCTCGCTCGAGAATCAACCTTACTTTCCCAGCCCCAATCGGCAACCACTCCTGATCATTCGGCACCCGCAACGCTGGATCAAGCCGCCGCACATGCTACATCACCCGCGCGCCTGTGCCATCCTTCCCACAAGCGCATGACTAGTCGCCAGCGCCGCAGCCGCTAGCAGAAACGTCGGCAATTCCTGAAGCGCTTTCTCTGCCCATGACGTTGCCGCATCGAAGTGGTCCATGAACAGATGCGCGAAGGCCATGCTGCCTGCATTCGGCATAGCTCCGGATCCGGGGGGGCTCAAGCCATGACGCGTGTGAAGTGTTGGGTGTTCTCGGTGTCGCCATGCCAGATACTGAGGAGTGCGCTGAGGTGCCAGGCGGCGAGGTTGGGGTCGATCTCGATGATCTTGTGGAAGCAGGTCAGTGCTTCGTCGATGCTGTGCTTAGTGCCCAGTTGATCAGGCCACTGTATGGGGTTTTGCGGTCATATCGACTCCAAGCACTCGCAGCACGGCCAGTGTGGTCTTGAGCGTTGGGTTTGCACTTACTGAAAAGCCGATAGAACAGTTCACGGGAAAGCCTTTTTTGGATATTTCCTTCATCCCTTTGGCGCGAGCAACCAGGCCAAGGGCCTTCGCAATGTAATCTGCAGCGCCTGTTTCAAAAGCATTCGCCATGAAAATTTCAACTTTCCTCACCCGTCTGTCCGCCCTCTATCAGTAACCGGTCAAAGTCACTTTCATACAACCGATCCTGAGCGACTCTGTATTTCTCGAACTCGCTGAGTGCAGGGGTTCTGGCGATTTCTGCGGTGACTTTTCCTGCGTCCTGCAGGATCTCGCGATCGGTCGCTTCGATAAAGCGGTTAAGGCGGGTTTCCCAGTCCTGCATGGTCATCGGGATTTTGCGCAGAGCCATGCTCTCAGCCACATCCAGATAGGCTGAAACCAATCGCTCCAGTTGTGCCATTTCATCTTCAGTCAGATAGTTCTTGGCAACGACTACATCGAACTTCTGGATCTTGCCGCCGGGGGCATCCGTCCAGGTGGTCAGGCCCATATTCTCGCTGTCGGCATCAGCCCGGTTGTAAATCACTTCTGCGGCCGTCTGGCCATGGATAGCCCAGTGAAGTTTGTTCTGCACGCTGGCGAAGAAACGCAGGGTTGCCTGGGCGCTGACGTCGTAGTCGAGGGACGTGGCGTATATATCGGTAATCTTCTGGTAGAACTTGCGCTCGGACATCCGGATTTCCCGAATGCGCTGCAGCTGTTCTTCAAAGTACTGGTCACTGAGGATGGACCCGCCGCTCTTCAGGCGTTCATCATCCATGGTGTAACCCTTGATGGTGAACTCCTCGATGATCGTGGTGGCCCATTTGCGGAACTGCACCGCGCGCTCGGAGTTGACCTTGTAGCCGACGGCGATGATGGCAGAGAGGTTGTAGTGCTTGGTGTTGTAGTTCTTGCCGTCTGCGGCAGTTATTAGAAAATTTCTAATAACTGAGTTTTTCTGCAACTCGCTGTCTGAAAAGACTTTTTTCAAATGGTAGTTAACGGTCGGCGTTTCAACGTCATACAGTAACGCCATCATCTTCTGGGTAATCCAGATATTCTCGTCGGCGTACACCGCTTCAACGCCGCCCGTACCGCTGGCGGCAATAAAGGTCAGGTATTCGGCTGCCGACGAACGGGTGATGGAGATGTCCTTGCCTTTGCTCATGCCTTGTTTCCTTCGGGGCGGTATGTGGTCCAGCCCTTACTGTGTCTTGTTGGTCAGTTTACTTGGGACGGCTCAGATCGAGACTAGCATCCACCATTGGTGAATGGCGCAGCGCCGCGAGGACGCCACCTTTCTGTGGAGGTTCGCCTGCGACCACCTCATGATGCTTAGCGGTCATATCTAAACCCAGCGCTCGCATCACGGCGAGCGTAGTCTTGAGCGTCGGGTTACCCCGCTCGCTGAACGACCGATAAAGTTGCTCCCGAGAAAGCCCGGTTTTTTGGGATATCTCAGTCATCCCTTTCGCGCGTGCAACCACACCAAGTGCCTTGGCAATATACGCTGCATCGCCAGTTTCAAAAGCATCCGCCATGAAGAAGGCGATTTCCTCTTGATCCAGCAGCGCGGTGGCAGGATCGTAGGTTGTCAGTTGTTTAGTCATCTATGGACCTCCCACTTCGCGAAAGCTTCTGTCTGTTTGAGTTCGATCATACGCCTCCCGTAGTCTATAAACTACATCCATGTAGTGTCTCTAACTTGAGTTTAGCCTATTCCTCCAGCCCCGCTCTCCGTTGAATTGATGGAAGGGGTGGATGCCATGGGTTTACAGCGTGAGGACAAGATCACTCTGCGCACCCATGAGATTGAAGAGTTGCCCCCGCTTGAGATCGACCCCGTTGCCATACGGGAGATGCGCGAGAGACTGCATGTGTCCCGGGCGGTGTTCGCTCGCCATCTGCGCGTATCGACCCGCACTCTTGAAAACTGGGAGCAAGGCCGCTCCAAACCCAATGCCCAGGCGGCAGCGCTGATTCTGATGGTTGATAAATATCCCGATACGCTCGATAAGCTGCATTCGTTGAGCAATGCTGCGGCGTAACACGCTTGGTTCCACGGAATGATCTTTACACCTTGTAAATCCGGAGTCAGACTCCTAAAATGCAAGGTATGTTGAAGCGCTACCTCACAGAGAAACTTTCCTCAACAACCGCACAAATGCCAGCAGTTGCACTGCTTGGTGCCCGTCAGGTCGGTAAAACCACGCTCGCCAGAACGATTGCCAAAGATATCAACTCGATCTATCTCGATCTGGAAGCCCCCGAAGACCTGCTGAAACTCAGCGACCCCTCCAGCTTTCTGAGTCTTCATGCGGACAAGCTGGTGATATTAGATGAAATCCAGCGTCGTCCCGACTTGTTCCCTGTGCTCAGGGGGCTGATCGACAAAAATCGGGAGCATGGTCACAGAGCCGGTCAGTATCTATTGCTTGGCTCGGCGTCGATGGATTTGCTGCGGCAGTCGTCGGAAAGTCTTGCGGGGCGGATCAGCTATATCGAGATGGGCGGGCTGAATGTTGTCGAAATAGAGGACACTCAAGAGAGTCGCCAGAAGCTCTGGCTCAGAGGCGGTTTCCCGGACAGCTATCTGGCTGCGGATGATGCTGCTGCCATGGATTGGCTTGAAAATCTGATTCGCACTTATCTGGAACGCGACATTCCTCAGTGGGGGTTTCGTGTGCCCGCTGCGAGATTAAGACGCCTTTGGACGATGCTGGCGCACCTGCAGGGTGAAACCATCAATTACTCCAAACTGGCGGCCAATCTGGAAGTCGATGCCAAGACGGTCACTAGTTACCTGGATATTCTGACTGACCTGCTGCTGGTCAGGCGCGTCGAACCCTGGCATGCGAACGTCAAGAAGAGGCTGGTGAAATCGCCACGTTATTACATTCGGGACAGCGGCATATTGCATCGATTGTTGGGGGTAAACAGTTATAGCCATCTGCTGTCCAATCCGGTGCTGGGCAAAAGCTGGGAGGGCTTTGTGGTGGAAAATATTCTGTCGGTTCTGCCCAGGCGCGCTGAGTCGTATTTCTATCGCACAGCCGCCGGAGCGGAGATCGATCTTGTGCTCAAGATGCCGTCTTCCGAAATCTGGGCGATAGAGATCAAGCACGGCGTGGCGCCAAAACTGGGCATGCACTACAGCCAGATTTGTGATGATGTTGACGCGACGCGGAAGTATGTTGTGTATGGCGGTAATGATGAGTTTCCCGTGGGAAATGATGTGATGGTCATGTCTCTTACGGGGATCTTGGAAAAGTTGCAAGTGGACTCGTGATTGTTGTTTGTGGCAGTTATCCGAAAATTTCGGATAACTGAATCCAGCAAGAGCCGACCGCTCGGAGACAAAAGCAATGACCAAGAAACGCCAATTGTTCGCTGAATTGATGGAAGGGGTGGATGCCATGGGTTTGCAGCGTGAGGGCAAGATCACTCTGCGCACCCATGAGGTTGAAGAGTTGCCCCCGCTTGAGATCGACCCCGCTGCCATTCGAGCGATGCGCGAGAGACTGCATGTGTCCCGGGCGGTGTTCGCTCGCCATCTGCGCGTATCGACCCGCACTCTTGAGAATTGGGAGCAAGGCCGCTCCAAACCCAATGCCCAGGCGGCAGCGTTGATTCTGATGGTGGATAAATATCCCGATACGCTCGATAAGCTGCACTCGTTGAGCAATGCTGCGGCTGTGGTGAAGTCGGAAGAGCGCGTGCGTGTCGGAGAAGCGCTGGCCGGTATCGGCCGCAAGATCGGTCTGACCGATGAGGATTTGGCCGTCTTCGAGAGTGTACGCGACAAGACACCAGCCAGACCGTTGAGCTTCGACTGAATGATCGTCCTGGATACCAACGTCGTTTCCGAGGCTATGAAGCCGGAGCCAGACGCAGCCGTCAGGGCCTGGCTGAACGATCAGGCAGCGGAAACCTTGTATCTGTCGAGCGTCACACTGGCTGAGTTGTTGTTTGGCATCCGGGCGCTGCCAGTGGGCAAGCGTAAGGATATGCTCGCCCTATGAAGCGGCCGGTGTGACCGTGATCAACCCCTGGAAAGATGTATAAGGCCAGGGATACCCCTTTCCACGGCAAGTTATTCTCTGGGTTCTTCATTCTTCTGGCCTCTCTGTCCAAGCAACCGATCAAAGTCACTCTTATACAGTTGACCCTTGAATGCCCCTGTATTTCAGGATTCCGTTAGGGGCTAGAGTCCTGCCGGTTGCTAGCTCCTTGAAAACTCATGGTCGGAAATTTTGTAAATACAGGGTTATAGTAGCCAAACTACGATTAAAGCAATAATTTAAAGTTGACTGAGATTTGAAAAAGATGTATCAATCGCAGTATGACTACGACTGACTCAAACAAGCTAAAAACCCTGTATGCCAATCTGACCTCAGGCACTCCGCTGACTTCGGCCGACCTGGCAGCACTGGGCATCTCCGCAGACCTGGCCGTTCACTACGTCCGCGCCGGTTGGCTGACACGCCTTGCGCGCGGAGTCTTCTGCCGCCCTAACGATCCTCTGGCACTCCATCCCAGTTTGGTGCTCCTGCAGCGGCGGCTTGAAGGCCTGCATGTGGGCGGCAAGTCCGCGTTCGACTGGTACGGACTGCGCCAATACGTATCTCAGCAACCGCTGCTACACTTGTATGGGTGGGATGCGGGGCGTCTGCCGGATTGGTTCGTCGAGCGCTTTCCCGCTGACTACCATCGCAACCGTCTGTTCAAGGAGGAGTCCGACGCCATGTTGTATGTAAGTCCATTCGAGAATGTCAGCGACGCGCCCCGGGTGTCAGAACCCGAGCGTGCGCTATTGGAGCTGCTGAGCGACGTTGGTGTGCGCCAGCCTCTGCAGGAGGCTCGCGAACTGGTCGAGAGCTCCTATAGTCTGCGCGCCGATGTGTTGAGCGAACTGTTGCATCGTTGCACGAGCGTCAAGACAGTGCGGCTGTGTCTGCAGCTCGGCCGCGAAGGCTCATTACCGTGGGCCGCCAAACTTGATCCTGCCACGTTGCCCACGGGCGGCGACAAGCCCTGGGTCTCGAAATCAGCCGATGGTCTGCTGGTACTCAAACCATGAATCAGATCTACCTCGATACTGCGCGTCTGCTGACGCAGGTTGCACCGCTTGTGTTCGCGGACGACACTTTCGCGCTCA
>JAUSMU010000312.1 GCA_030645995.1 Gammaproteobacteria bacterium
TTCTCAGAGAAACTCTTCGAGCACGCTGTTGAGAAACTGCTGTCCCTTGTCGGTGGGGCGTATGACACCGCCTTCGTCGATGAGCAGGGCCTTGTTTTGCAAGGATTCTACCTGCTTTTGCACCACCTCGAAACCCAGCCCAGTCGCCGCCTCGAACTGCGCGGCGGTGAAGCCTTCCTGAAGGCGCAGCACGTTGAGCATGAACTCCAGCGCCAGGTCCTCCGTGGCAATTGCCGTGGTCTCCGCGCGGAACGGTGTGGACTGCAGTGAGCGGGCGGCCTCCAGATAATGTGCCGGCTGTCGTGTCTTGCGGGTACGCAGGATGCGATTCTGCTCTGTCAATGATGTGGGGACCTGCGTGATCTTGCCGTGTGCGCCCGCACCGATGCCGAGATAATCGCCGAAGCGCCAGTAGTTCAGGTTGTGGCGTGAGCGGCGTCCTGCGCGGGCAAAGGCAGACACCTCATAGCGGGCATAACCGTGTTGCGCCAGCAGGGCGAGTCCGCTGTCCTGAATATCGATCAGCTCGTCTTCGGGCGGCAGTGCCGGAGGTCTCTTGAAGAATTCCGTGTTGGGCTCGATGGTGAGCTGGTACCAGGACAGATGCTCGGGGGCGAAGGAGATCGCCTCTTCGAGATCGGCCAGCGCGGCGGCGACAGACTGTTCCTTGAGGCCGTACATGATGTCCACGTTCAGATTGTCGAAGCCCGCTTGACGTGCGAATTCGATGGCCTTTCTGCCGTCGTCGCTGCCATGGATACGGCCGAGATTCTGCAGCTGCGCATCATTGAAACTCTGAATACCGATGGAGAGGCGATTGATGCCAGCGCGCCGATAATCGGCAAATTTGTCGCGTTCGGCAGTGCCGGGGTTGGCCTCCAGGGTGATCTCGATGTCGGTGGCGAAGCGCACATGCTGCAGCAGACCGTTGAAGAGCCGTTCATAGGCGCGCGCGGAAAACAGGCTCGGCGTGCCTCCGCCGAAGAAGATCGAACCGATCTCGCGACTCTGTCCGTTTTGGGACGTCCACGGCAAATCATCCATGAAATCCCGCAACAGCGCATCGACGTATTCCGACTCGGGAAGCTCGCCGTTCTTCTGATGAGAATTGAAATCGCAGTACGGACATTTGCGCACACACCAGGGGATGTGCACGTAGAGACTCAGGGGTGGTACTTGCAGCCGGTGAGCGTCGCTCACAGATGTGCCCGGCTGCGCACGGCATTCCAGCTGGCGAGCAACTGGCGCAGTGCCTGGCCACGATGGCTGATGCTGTTCTTGATCGCCGGTTCCAGGTCGGCAGACGCGCAGCCGTGCGTCGGCACGTAGAACAGTGGATCATAACCGAAACCATTTGCTCCCGACGGTGCGTGGAGAATGCGTCCCTCCCAGGTGCCCTGACTGATGAACGGCATCGGGTCTTCGGCATGACGCATGAAGACGATCACGCATTGAAAGCGCGCGCCGCGCTGCTCGATGGGGACGCTCGCAAGTGCGGCCAGCAGTTTGTCATTGTTCTGCTGATCCGTGGCGCCGACACCGGCATAGCGCGCGGAGTAGATTCCCGGTTGCCCGCGTAGCGCATCGACCTCAATGCCGGAATCATCGGCAAGGGAGGGAAGTCCGGTCAGCGCGCTGGCATGTCGGGCCTTGAGGATGGCGTTTTCCACGAAGCTCAGGCCGGTCTCGTCGGCATCGCTGACACCGAGCGAGCGCTGAGTGACGAACTCGATGTCGGCACCGCCGAGCATCTGCTGAAATTCCCGGAGTTTGCCCGCGTTGCCGCTGGCCAGCACGATTCTATTCATAAAGGCTTGCTCATAAGGGCTTGCTCATAGAGGCCTGCTCATAAGGGGCGTCTCAGCGACTGATGTGGTAAATGGCTGTCTCACCCAGCAGGTTCGGCCACAGCTTGATGTACCAGTTGCCCTGATGCAGATGGTCGACCACGGTGCGCGTGATGACCTTGATGCCCTTCTCGCGGCACAACACGTCAAAATCGCGCACGGTGCAGAAGTGGATGTTCGGCGTGTCGTACCACTGATAAGGCATGAACTTGGAGACCGGCATTCTGCCCTTGCGCAGCAGATACAGCCGACTGCGCCAGTTGCCGAAATTCGGGAACGTGACGATGCAGTTGCGACCGATGCGCAACATCTCGTCGATAACCACGTCAGGGTAATTCACCGCCTGCAGTGTCTGTGTGAGCAGCACGGTATCGAAGCTCTTGTCACCGAAATTCTGCAGCCCCTTGTTGAGATTCTGTTCGATGACATTCACGCCCTTGCTCAGGCATTCTTGAATATTGTTCGCATCGATCTCCAGTCCGATCTCGGAAATTTGCCGCGTATTTTTCAGATACTCCAGCAGGCCGCCGTCGCCGCAGCCGAGGTCCAGCACGCGGCTGCCCGGTGCAATCCAGTGCTGAATGATATCGAGGTCAGGGCGCATCATGATTTGGCTCCCTGTGAGTTAACTTCATCGCTCACGCGCTGCAGATAGGTGGTCAGTGCCTCCATGTAACGAGGCACCGGCAGCAGGAAGGCGTCGTGCCCCTGATCGGCCTCTATCTCCAGATAACTGACCGGCTTGCGCGCCTCCAGCAATGCATCCACGATCTCGCGTGTGCGCTCCGGTGGAAAGCGCCAGTCCGAACTGAAAGAGATCAGCAGGAATCGACAATTGCTGTTGGCGAAGGTGCGGGCCAGGTCGCCCTCGTAGTCCACCGACGGATCGAAATAATCCAGCGCCTTGGTCATCAGCAGATAGGTGTTGGCGTCGAAGCGCTCGGAGAAACGCTCGCCCTGATAATGCAGATAACTCTCTACCTGAAAATCGGTGTCCAGCCCGAAGCTGAGCTTGCCACTGCGCAGATCTCGCCCGAAGTTGCTCTTTATCGACGGATTGGTGATTGCCGGATTAGCCGGATCATCAACGGACTTGCCGAATTTCTCGCGCATGGCGCTGTCGGACAGATAGGTGATGTGGCCCACCATGCGCGCCAGCATCACGCCCTTCTTCGGGTAAGTGCCGTGTTCCAGATAACGACCGTTGTGGAAGTTGGGGTCGGCTGTGATTGACTGACGCGCCACTTCGTTGAAGGCAATATTCTGGGCGGAAAGCTTCGGCGCCACGGCGATCATGATCGCGTGTCGCACTTTTTCGGGATAGCTGACGGACCAGCGCATCACCTGCATGCCACCGAGGCTGCCACCAATCACAGCAGCCCACTGGGCAATGCCGAGCCGGTGCATCAGACGCAGCTGACTGTTGACCCAGTCGCGCACCGTTACCACCGGGAAATCCGGACCGTAGAAGGTGCCGGTCTCCGGATTCAGCGAGGTCGGGCCGGTACTACCCGCACAGCCGCCGAGATTGTTGAGGCACACCACGAAAAACTGGCTGGTGTCGATAGGTTTGCCCGGGCCGATGCAGGTGTCCCACCAACCCGGCTTGCCATCGGCATCGGTGTGATAGCCCGCCGCGTGATGGTCACCGCTGAGTGCGTGACAGATCAGGATCGCGTTGGATTTTGCGGCATTCAATGTGCCGTAGGTTTCCACCATCAGGTCGTAACTGGCGATCACTTTGCCGCTGCGCAGTGTGAGAGGTTCGTCGAAGTGCAGACACTGCGGCGTGACGATTCCTACAGAATCTTTCGGGATGGTCTTGGGCATCTTATGTTCTTGTCGTCCGTGCTGCTGGAGAATCCCCGGTGCGGTCGAGTTGCAAGGCGGCGGGCAGCACCTGCGGATCCATAATCAGGATGCGCTTCTGTCTGCCGTTGTCTCCGCTCATGATCTCCACCCTGTCCTGAGGTACTTTGAACTGTTTGGCTAAAAACTTAATCAAGTGCTTGTTGGCCTTGCCGTCTACCGGCGGTGCAGTGATGCGAATCTTGATCCTGCCTTCCATCACTTCCGCAAACGCATCCTGCGCTGCTTTCGGCTGCAGGCGACAGTTCAGGATCAGATTACGATCCTGCCATTGATAGTAAGTGGTGCCATCTGAAGATTCGTTGCCTGCCAATACATGCACCCCAGAACTACAACCCCAGAACTACTGCGGAATTCACTCCCATCGGCATAATCAACACAGTGCGGATTATCTGGATGGCGAGGAACACGAAGATGGGCGACAGGTCGAGCCCGCCCATTGAAGGCAGGAAGCGCCGGAACGGCTCCATCAGCGGTTCAGTCAGCTGACGAATCAACACCAGTGCCGGGTGTCCGCTATAAGGCGCGATGAAGCTGGCGATGATGGAAATCATCATGCCCCAGAAGTAGATGTTCAGCACTAGTGACAACAGCCCGACCACCGACCAGGAGATCACCAGACCGGCACCGGGAATCCCGAATCCGCTGAGCGATATCAGCAGCGTGGTGGCGATGCACTGCACCAGCAAGGCCAGCACCAGCGAAGCGAAGTCCAGCCCGCGATAACCGGGGACGATACGACGGAAGAAGCGCACGGCAGGATCCGTCACCTTCACGATGGCCTGGGTGAACGGATTGTAGAAATCGGCGCGGGCAACCTGCAGCAGAAACCGCAGCATGATCGCGAGCAGGTACAACCCTCCCAGCGTATTGACTAGCAGAACACCGACGTTACCAATTGCACCCATGTATCACTCTCTCTAAGTTCAAACCTGAAAATTGCCGATTCATCTTCTTGCGTAATCTTGCATAGTCTTGCGCCGTATTGCGTGCAGGCGCCTCAGTTCGCCAGCTCCACGGAGCGCTTCTGTGCGGCACTCAAGGCGCGTTCCACCAGCCCGCGGAAGTCCTCGCTCTCGAACTGCTCCAGCGCGGCTTGCGTGGTGCCATTGGGCGAGGTCACCCGGCGCCGCAACTCATCCGGTCCGACGTCGCTGCTGGCAGCCAGCTTCGCCGCACCCAACGCTGTCTGTATGGTCAATGCGCGCGCCAGCTCGGGCTCAAGGCCGAGCGCAACGCCCGCCTCTTGCATGGCCTCCATCAACAGGAAGAAGTACGCCGGGCCACTGCCCGACAGCGCGGTCACCGCATTGATGTCGTGCTCACTGTCCAGCCAGCGGCTGATGCCCACGGCGGACAGAATGGCTTCGGCCAGCGCCCGCTGGGCGGGTGAAGTATTGGCATTGGCGAACAGCCCTGTGGCGCCTTCGAGCACCAGCGCTGGGGTATTGGGCATGCAGCGCACGATGGCCTGGGTGTTGCCCAACCACTTCTCCATGCTCTTGAGTGGAATGCCGGCGGCGATTGAGATGATCAACGTGCCGGTCTGCAAAAGAGGACGCAGCGTCTCGCACACCTGCCCCATCACCTGCGGTTTGACGGCGAGCAGCAGCACGTCCGCATCGGCCGCTATCTCACTCATGCTGCCAGTGCGGATGCCGCATTCGGCGCGCAACTCGGCAAGCTTGGCGGTGTCAATGTCGCAAGCTGCGATGTTGGCAGCGGGCACGCCCTTGGCCAGAAGTCCCCGTATCAGGCTGTTCGCCATGTTGCCCGCGCCGATGAAGGCGATCCTGCTGCTGTTCAAGTTGTCTCTCAAAAAGTATCTCTCCAATCGGCCTGTCTGGCTGGTTGCTTTGGTGAATTCGGGGGCTATTCTAGCCCATGTCATTGCCAACTCACACCACGGTGGTAATTTGACCGTGTTCTTCGCTCAGTGCCAGAGCGAGCTGATCGGCACAGCCCACAGCCCCAGGCCGAACGAGACAATGTGCTCCCCGGTGTAGAGCACAACCCCTGTAAAACGACGCTCCCCGGCCATGTTCGCCTTGAACCACTCCAGGTGCTTGAAGCTGTCCTTGCTTATTGCGGACGCGGCTTTGACTTCCAGCCCAAGGAGGTCGCCATTCTCATTTTCGACCAGAAAGTCGATCTCCCGCTTTTCTCTGTCGCGGTAGTGAAACAAAGAATAGTCCTCGTCCTGTGCATCCAGAATTGCCGCCAGCTGCGTGAAGACATACGTTTCGAGAAGCTTGCCATACAGCTTGCCGTCCAGACGCACACGCTCATGACGCCAGTTCAGGATGGACGACATCAGCCCTGAATCGGTCATCAGAATCTTGTCGCGCTTGCCCACCCGGTCATAGTCAGTGCGGGTCCACGCGGGCACCCGTTCCACGAGATAGAGGGTTTCCAGCGCATTGATATAGCTTTCGAGGGCTGGACGCTGCAGAGCTAGACCAGCCCCGATCTTGGCAACATCCATGTAGTTGGACGACCATGCGGCGAGTATCTCCAGCAGTTTCAGCATGCTGTCTTTGCGGCGGATGTTGATGATGTCCCTGAGATCTCTTTCGATGAGCGATTCGACGTAGTCCTTGTGCCACTGCCGGATTTCCCGCTCACTCTCAAGACGCAGGGCTTCTGGATACCCCCCTTTGAGCGCCTGCGTGATGTAGAAATCCTGATCAAAAACCGGCCCTTGCAGATTTTCATGGTCTAAGCTGAAGGCGGTAAATTCTTCGCGAAACGCGGCTTGTATGAAATGCGGTTGGTTACCCAGCAGTTCTCCTTGTGTGAGAGGCCGCAGCCTGAGCTTGCGAACACGGCCTGCGAGAGATTCTGTGACACCGGGCAGGGATTGGATATTGGCAGAGCCGGTCAGCAGGAATCGGCCAGGATTCTGGTTATCATCCACATTGCGTTTGATGGCTTGAAGCAGTGCTGGAACCCGTTGAATCTCATCAATGATCATCAGCTCATCTGCGTGAGCCACGAAGCCTGCAGGGTCACTCTGTGCCGCTGCCATGAGTGTAGGGTCGTCGAGGGTGCGGTAAATGCTGCCAGCACTGGCGAGGCTTCTGGACAGAGTGGTTTTACCACATTGCCGACACCCGGCGAGGATGAGCACCCGGCGGGTGCCTAATGCCTGCAGGACTTTCTTTTCCTGCCAGCGATCATAGGATTGTCGTGTCTTGCCATTGTCGCGCATAGCTTACTTTGTGCCCGCGAAAGTTAATGGAATAATTCCGCGTTTTTATACATTTAAGGTTCGCGAAATGCAATACGACGCGGAGAAATGCTGGTGTGAACATCGCTCAAAGCGGCCGATGCCCCCCCCTGCGACTTTCGGTCGCATTGTTTCCTCGACACGAATCCCTAGACTGCCCAGCATCAACAACCTCACAGAAGTGGAAGACCATGCTGCGCAGAAAGCCTTTGAACCTTGAAATAGCCCTGATTCTGGCCACCCTGGTGGCATCGCCGCTGCAGGCTGCGGAGGGTGACACGGTCGACGAAATCGTCGTGTGGGGGCAGGAGACGGTGCACCGCGCGGCGACGTCGCACCCCAGCAGCATGCTGACCCAGCAGGATCTGGTGAGCATCAACGTGGCGACTACGGAGGACGTGGTCAAGTTCGAGCCCAGCCTGGTGATCCGCCGTCGCTTCATCGGCGACTCCAACGGCACCATGGGCATGCGCGGCTCCAACATGTTCCAGACTTCGCGCTCGATGGTGTTTGCCGACGGCGTCCCTTTGCACTATCTGTTGCAATCCCGCTGGAACGGCGCGCCGCGCTGGACCATGGTGTCCGCCAGCGAGATCGCCCAGGTCGAGGTGCTCTACGGTCCGTTCTCGGCGGAATTCAGCGGCAACTCGATGGGTGGCGTGGTGTTGATTGAATCGGCCATTCCGCAGAAGCGCGAATTCCATTTCGACAGCTCGTTCTTCTCGCAGAACTTCAACGCCTACGGCTTCGATGACACCGTCAACGGCTACAAGAGCTTCTTCTCCTACGGTGACAAGATCGGCGACACCAGTCTCTATCTTTCGTACAACCGGCTGGAGAGCGAGTCTCAGCCGCAGACCTTCTATTTTGGCTCCAACACGTCGGCAGCGAATGTCACGCCCGTCAGTGGCGGCATTGTCGGCAATGACGAATTTTCCACCTCGCGTCTGTGGTTTGGCGACACCGGCATCGTGGATACCACGACCGACAACTACAAGCTCAAGATCGGCCAGGACTTCGGCGCCTGGGAAGCGTTGCTCAACGTGGCCTACGAAGATCGCTTCACCGGCAACAACAAGCCCAACAGTTATGTGAAGAATGCCGCAGGCGGCTCGGTCTGGAGCGGCAACGTCGTGCAGAACGGCTGGAAGATCAACATGCCGGCTGCACGTCTGGGCGTCAGCGAGCAGCAGCGTGACAGTCTGTCCGTGGGCTTGCGCGTGCGTGGCGAAGTGGCCGACGGCGTCATCTTCGAGAGCAATCTCAATGAATTCCAAGTGCTCAACGACGAGATGCGCGCCTCGCTGAGCAACCCCGGCGACAGCACTTATACGCGCAATGGTCAGGTCACCGAGTTTGGCGATACCGGCTGGCGCAGTGCCGAGGCCAAGCTGAGTTTCGAGCAATTGCCAGTCGAAGGACTGGGCCTGATAGTCGGCGCACGCCACGATGCCTACGAGCTGAACATGGATGTCTACAATTCTGCCAATTACGCGGCCGGCAGCTTCAACGGCTTTGCCAGCCGCAGCGGTGGACAGACGCAGGTCGAGGCGTTGTTCGCGCAGCTCAACTACGACATCAATGCACAGTGGGACATGGGGCTCGGTCTGCGCTGGGAGTCGTTCGAGAGCAGCAACGGTTATTTCTCTCGCGACGTGAAAGCGACGCCGGAATACGATCTGGTCGCCGTGCCCAAGGTCAGCGACAAGCAGGCCTCGCCGAAGTTCTCCGTCGGCTATCAGCCCACCGAAAACTGGCGCTTCGCCTATGCGCTGGGCAAGGCTTACCGCTTCCCGATCGTGGAGGAGCTGTTCAGTCAGTACTCCGCCTACAACGCCATCAGCGTTGCCAACCCCGAGCTGCGCCCCGAGGCTGGCGTGCACCAGAATTTCATGCTGGAGCGGCAAATCGCCAACGGTGAGTTGCGCGTGAATCTGTTCCAGGAAACCGTCAAGGACGTCATCGAATCGCAATCCGACACCTTGCCCGGTGGCATGACCGTGCGCACCTTCATCCCCGTCGACGAGATCGAGACGCGCGGTGTCGAGTTCATCGCCAACCTCGACGAGTTGCTGGTGAGCAATCTCGAGATGCGCTTCAACATGGTGTTCACTGACTCCGAAATCGTGAAGAATATTGCCGACACCCGCATCGAGGGCAATGTCTATCCGCGTATGCCGGAGTGGCGTGGTAATCTGCTGCTGACCTGGCACTTCAGTGACAGATGGGACGCGGGCACCAACGTGCAATATGCCAGCGACAGCTTCGGCCGCAACGACAACGCCGACCGTCAAGACGAGGTCTACGGAGCACAGGACGGCTACACCCGCCTGGGCCTGAAGAGCACCTACAATTTCACCAATGGCGTGGCCCTCGGCCTTGGTGTGGACAACCTGACCGATGAGGTCTCTTACGTTGCCCATCCGTGGCCAGGACGTACTTACTATGCCAATGTGTCTTATGATTTCTGAACGTTTGAAGTGGTTGCTCTCCGTCTCCACGACGATGTTGCTGACCATGCTGCTATGGGGTGATGACGCCGCAGCGGCCGAGAACTGTCAGTCGTTGCGTGAACGCTCAGCCGGGCAACAGGTGATCAGCATCCACTGTGGTGGCGCTCCCAGCGCAACAGTGGATGCTGATGGCCGCTTGTGGGCGGCGTTTGTGCAAGACAAGCACGTCTATGTGACGCGCTCGGACGACAACGGCGTCACCTACACAACGCCGGTGCGCGTGAACAACGAACCGGAGGATACCGAGTACAACGGCGAAAACCGCCCGAAGATTCTCGTGGCGGAAGACGGCACTGTCCTGCTGTCGTGGACCACCAAGACCTCACCAAACTTTACCGGCGAGATTCGCTTCACCCGCTCCACCGACGTGGGCAAGACCTTCGAGCCACCACGCACGATGAATGACGACGGCCTGATGACCGGCCATCGCTTCGACAGTCTGTTCCTCACCCCCTCCGGCAAACTCTATCTGACCTGGATCGACAAGCGCGATCTGGATGCCAGCGCTGCGCGCGGCGAAACCTATCCCGGCGCCGCGATCTACTACACCGTCTCCGACGATCTGGGCGAGACTTTCACGCCCAACTTCCGCGTCTCTCACAACAGCTGCGAGTGTTGCCGCATCGCCATGGCCCCGCACGGCGACGACGAGGTCGCCATCCTGTGGCGCCAGATCTACGACGAACACATTCGCGATCATGCCATCGCGGTACTCGGTGAACAGGGCGAGGTCAGCGGGCTCACGCGTGCGACGGTCGATGACTGGTTTATCGACGCCTGCCCACACCACGGGCCGACCATGGTGCAGGCCGCGCAGCCGGGTCAGTACCACATCAGCTGGTTCAGCGATGGCAATCTGCACAGCGGCATTCATTACGGTCGTCACAACATGGCCACCGGCACCACGGAAAACATCATCCAAGTCGATGGCACACCGGGTGCGGGACATCCGTATCTGGCCCACTATGACAACACGCTCTATATGGTCTGGAAAGGCTTCAATGGCATGGCGTCGCAGCTGCAGCTGATGCGCTCACAGGATGATGGTGCAACCTGGAGCGCGCCGCAGACGCTGTTCAATACCGAGCAGGCCAGCGATCATCCGCTGCTGGTCACGGCGCCGCATGGCGTGTTTCTGAGCTGGTCCAGCGAAGAATTTGGCTATCTGTTTACGGAGATCAGTAGTGATGAAAAGCAATAGACTTCTGAGCGCGGCAGTCGCGCTGTGCGTTGGGCTACTCATGTCCACAGCGGCATTGGCCGACAGCATTCAGCCACTGGGCACCGGCACCTTTGCCGAACTCAAGTCCGGTTTCGAGGGCAAGCCCTTCGTCGTCAGCCTGTGGTCGGTCGACTGCCTGCCCTGCCGCGTCGAGCTGGAACTGCTGGGCGAATTGAAGAAAGGAGATCCAGAATTTCCACTGCTGTTGATCTCCACCGACACCATCGAGAAACGCGAAGAGGCGGTCTACATTCTGGAAGAGTACGGCCTCGAATCCATTCCCTCATGGATGTTCGCCGATGCCTTCATCGAGCGCTTGCGTTTCAGCATCGACCCCACCTGGCACGGTGAGCTGCCGCGCAGCTATTTCTACGCTGCCGATCACAGCTTCAAGGCCCACAGTGGCATCCTGACTGAGGAAAAACTCAGGGAATTCTTCCCGCAGTAACAGTCTTGTTCCTCTTCTCAGCTGGCGCTCTGCCAGCCAAAAATCGACAAAACTCCAATCTCCCCCAGTGCCTCTGAGTAAAGCTTCTCAGGGTTCCGGCTGTCATTTCCATGCAATAAAGCCGCATAGAAAACGACCATCCCCTGTCACATTCCTCAGCTAGATTACCCCCGCTGACTAAGCAAACAGTAGAAATAGGTTCGACCTGTCAAGGGTGTCGGACTGTCAACAACAATGCCGCGCGTTCGGCGATTCCTTCGCGGGCCGACGCGAAAGTCGAGGTTATTCATGTTTAACAGAACAATTCCATCTGACATCGCAAAGCCCACACTTAAAGCGGGGCTGGTGCTCTGCATATCATTTGCCATGTGGTCACAAGCCATGGCGCAGTCCCAGGACAGTGAAGACGTGCAGGATACCGAGGAGATCCAGGAAATTCTGGTGGAAGGTCAACCGGTACGCGGCGCTGTCACCGAGCTCGCTATTGACCAAGCGAAGTTTGGTACCCAGATTCAATTGATCAGTGCCGACGAAATCAGCACCGGTGGCTTCACCAACTTCGGCGAACTCTCTGCGGGCCTGATTCGTGGCGCCAACATTGGCTATTCACCGGACGAAGGCGAGTTCACAATTCGCATTGATGGCGGTACTGACAGGGACACGCTGCTGCTGCTCGATGGCGTACCGACCTTCGATCGTGGCACTCCACTGGAGAGTCTGTGGGGCGCAACCGCGATTGAT
>JAUSMU010000314.1 GCA_030645995.1 Gammaproteobacteria bacterium
CGAAGCTCACGCCCAGCAGATCGAGCAGGTCCTGCATGCCCACGTCGGACGCAATCGCATAGGACTGCAACAGCCCGATCAGTAGCGAGGCCACCAGTGCCCCGGCCAGCGAGCCGAGCCCGCCGATCACCACGATCACGAACACGATGCTGCCCAGCACGGCGGCCATGCCGGGGAATGTTGTCAGCACAGGGCCGGCAATCACGCCAGCGAGTCCGGCCAGCCCGGAGCCGACACCAAACACCGCCATGAAGATGAAAGGGACGTTGTGTCCCAGATTGCCGACTGTGTTGGGATGAGTGATGGCGGCTTGAATGATGATGCCGATGCGGGTGCGCGTCAGCACGAAATACAGGCCGATGAAAATTGAGACAGAGATGAAGATCATGAAGGCTTTGTAGGCCGGGAAGTTCTGTCCGAACAGCGTGAACAGCGGGAAGTCGAGCAGCGCGGGAGATTCATAGTTCATCGTCGAGCGGCCCCAGAAAAACTGCACGGCCTCCTCGATCAGGAACGCCAGCCCGAAGGTGAAGACCAGCTCGGCCACGTGCCCGGATTTGTGCACTCGCCGCAGTCCGTAACGCTCCACCAGCGCACCGACCACGCCGACCAGCAGCGGCGCGATGATCAACGCGGGCCAGAAACCGGTGTAGAGACTGATGGAGTAAGCGAAGTAGGCGCCTAACATGTAGAAGCTGGCGTGCGCGAAATTGAGCACGCCCATCATGCTGAAGATGAGGGTGAGGCCGCTGGCCAGCATGAACAGCAACAGTCCGGTGACGAGGCCATTCAGCGTTGCGAAAATCAGGACTTCCATCATGCTCGGTGTGCCGCTGCTGCTATTGAAATCATTGTTGCGGGCGCGTCATGCGGCAGCTGCTCTGGGTGATCGTCTCTTCCCTCGGCACCACGAACTCGGTGCGCAGGGCGAAGCCGGAATTATCGGCGTCGATGTTGATCCCCTCGTTGGTATGCACGGAAATGTTCAGGTTCTGGAATACCTGATGGTCGTCGGGGCGCATCCAGATTTCCTCGCCGGTCATCGTGGTGATGCGCATGTCCTCCATCGCCATGGCGATGTCGTAGGGCTCGGCGCTGCCAGCTTTCTCGATGGCGGTCGCCAGCATCATCAGCGCGTTGACGATGCGCGGCTGCGTGACATCTTTGTGGGGATTTTTGGCCTTGTAAGCAGCGGTGAATTCGAGGCGTTGTGGCGCGGTGACCGGATTGGCAAAATCGTTGTGCACCACGTAAATCTGATCCTTGCCAGCCTCGCCCAGTGTGGCGGTGATGCCGTCGTAGGCCGCGTAGAAAGTGTAAATAGGCACCTCCAGGCCCGCGTCCATGATGCCGCGCCCCAGGGCCACCATGTCGGCGCCCCAGTTGCCGCTGATCACTGCGTTGGCGCCAGATGACACAATCTTGGTGATGTACGGCGTGAAGTCCTTCACCTGGCCGATCGGATGCAGCTCGTTGCCGACGATCTCGATGTCCGGGCGCTTGGCGGCCAGCATGCTGATCGCTGCATCGCCGACGGCCTTGCCGAAGGAATAGTCCTGACCAATGATGTAGACCTTGGTGATGTCGGGGTTCTTGGCGATGTGGCTGGTCATGGCCTCCATCTTCATGTCGGCGTGCGCATCGAAGCGGAAATGCCAGAAGTTGCAGTCGGCACCGGTGAGAATCGGGTCCACCGCCGCGTAGTTGATGAACAGCACCTGCGAGTCCGGATTACGACGGTTATGCCGCTCAATCGCCGTGCTCAGTGCGCTGGCCACAGCGGAACCGTTGCCCGAGAACACGATCTGGGTGCCCTCGCTGATGGCCCGGCGCAATTGCAGCTGGGATTCGGCCGCACTGTTCTTGTTGTCGAGCGCGGTGACCTCGAACTTGCGTCCCCCGAGCACACCGCCCTTATCGTTGTAGAAATAGTCGGCGGCGAAATCGAGTACCATGAAGCCGCTCTCGCCGGTCGCGGCGAAGACCCCGGACTGCGGATCAATGAAGGCGATTTTGATGGGTTCCTGCGCGCAAGCCAGGCCGGAAAAACCCAGAGAAAAAGCGGTCGCCATTTGAGCGAGCAGGCGCAGACGCGGGACGGCAGATGGCAATAACTTCATGATGAGGGTACTTGTGATTGTTGTTGTGGATGATGGGTTCTATCAGTCATTTTAATAGACAATACAACAGCATGGACAGCATCCCTGCGGTCAGCTTATGTCACAACATGGCATCGGACATTAACCCAGACCGCATTCCTAATCAAGGAATCCTTGGCTTCCCCGCCCATCACGACAGAAGGAACAAAACCCGCGATAGAGCGCCTGTTTTTGCCGCTCGCGCCCCCTGTGGGAGCTGGCCTGCCAGCGATCGAATTCAGCCCCAGCCCAATCGCTTGCAAGGCAAGCTCCCACAATATCGGCAGCGAAGCTCGTGCGGCGCGACAATTTGCTGCTTAAGTGACTTTGCACCAAGAATTCCTGATGGCGTTTTGTTATACCTGAGCTGTCAGTAGCAATGCAGTCATCTACACAGGAAATATCTCATGAACAAACGCCTTATCACTTCCCGCTTAATCATCGGCCTCGGGCTTAGCGCAGTCGCCGCCACCACCACTGCGGCACCTGTAGACCTGATCACGCCCTCCGCGTGGATATTCTATGCCACCGGCTCGGTGCAGGGCGGGACCCTTACGGTGGGGGACAGCGTCGGGTATGACACCAGTGACTCCGACCGCGATAACAACCCCTATAACGCCTGGTTCGGCACCGGCGCCACGACGGGGCAGGGGGTGGATTACGATGAGGCCATCACCGTAGCAGAGTTCACGCCGCCATTGTCGGTGACCTGGACGGGCTGCTTGCCGGAGACGCGCTACGGTTACAACAATATTTTCATTGGCCGCAAGAATGTCGACTTCAAGGGAGTCACCGGCAGCCGCCAGTACCCCATCAATCAAGAGTTCGGCTTTACCAATCGCTGGGACTATTCCGGACTCAATACCGTGGTCCTCAACGCCGGCCGCCACGATGTGCAGCGCGTGAGCGCCGCGACACTCTCCAACAACAAGTATTGCGGCGACTATCGCGTCGACTGGGCGAACGACACGCTGGATTTCTATTTCAACGGCAGCAAGGTCCGCACCCAGAAATACACCTATCTCGGTCCGGTCAGCATCCTCGTGCGGTCCTTTGATCTTTCCCACACCATTACCTCCATGAAGGTGGACGCCGCCACCAGCACCGCCCAGAAACCGGCTACCGATACCGGCCTGGCGTCGATTTACGGGGCGAACATCACCGGCTCGCTCACCCACAAGGCCACTGGCAACAAGACGGATCTCAATACCTCGAACTCCTCGGTCTCGGGGGATGTGACCTTTGCCACCAACGGGGCCGGTAATCTCGTTGCGCACGTGTCCGGCAAGGGCGCGGCGATAGGCGTGGCGTTCCGTTATGACGTCGACTACGACACCGCGACCGGCAACCTCTCCGGCACTGTGACCGACAATACGACCAATACGCCATTGCCAATTGTCTTCACCTACAAGGGCAATCTGACCTGGCGCGCGACGCTGTCGGGGAGCAACGGGCGCAGCAGCTCGGGGGGCGCCGCCGATTACGAGCTGGCCTTCGACATCGTGCTGCCCGCCGAGTCGATTCGTGCGGGGCGCAAGTTTCCGCCCGGCGGTCGCTTTGTTGCCGATCTTTCCCAGCAGCAGGCCATCACCATTCCCATCAGCGTGCCAGTGATCAACGTCAACACCACGCTGGCGACCAATATCGTCACCGAGGGCGAGTTGGTGGTGACCCTGGTGCCGAAAGAGCTGGGCAACATCGCACTCACCGGTGATGTGGATGGTTCTTTCCGGATGGATCCACCCGTCAGTTTCAGCACGGTTTATAACGTGCCGTCTCCGTTTCCAGGCATCACCATTCCGCCGGTCAACATCAACGTGGTGGTAGATGCCATCGGGCGTTTCTCCGGCACTCTGACTGGTGAGATCGCCAAGAACAACTTGCGTTTCACCGGCAACTGGTCGGGGGTGAGCAGCGACGGCACAACGGCTGGAGGCACGCTGGACATGCCGATTCCGCTGGATCCGAAGACGGGTGATGTGCCAACTACTGCGCTGATGACGGTGGAGGGCGTGGTGACTCTCAATATCGGAGGTATCCCGACCAGTGTGCCGATCACGCTGCCGTCGTCGATGGCGTTCTCCCAGCAGGTGATAGTGCCGATCTCGTTCCGCCAGCCGAACTAACCTGTGGAAGCTTGCCTTTCATTCTAATAATCGTTAGATTGTTGGTATGAAGAAACGCGAACTTAAAGACCTGCTCTACGAGCAGGTCGCCCGCATTGGCAAGGCTGTCTCCAGTCCCAAGCGTCTTGAGCTGCTTGAGCTGCTCGCACAAGGTGAGAAGTCCGTGGAAGTGCTCACGGCCGAGCTGGCGGTGGACATCAAGCTGGTCAGCGCACATCTGCGTGCCTTGCGCGAAGCCGGGCTGGTCTGTGTACGCCGCGAAGGCAAGTTCATGATCTACCGGCTCGCCGCCGGTGATGTGGCCGGTCTGTGGGTTATGCTGCGGCAGGTGGCCGAGACGCATCTTGGCGAGCTGCGCACTGCACTGAATCACCTTTCCGGCGATCCCTCCCGGTTGCTGGCCACCAGCCGCGCGACACTGCTGGAGCAGGCCCGCCAGGGCGACGTCATCATTATCGATGTGCGCCCGCTCTCCGAATTTCACACCGCACACCTTCCCTACGCCCGCTCCATGCCAATGGCAGAGATCGAGCAACACCTCCTGCACTTGCCGCTCGACAAGGAGATCGTCGCCTATTGTCGCGGCCCCTTCTGTTTTTTGGCAGATGACGCCGTGACCGTGCTGCAGTCGAAGGGTTATCGCGTGCGCAAGTTGACGGATGGGGTCAGTGAATGGCAGGCCGCAGGATTTCCCGTGGAAGCGGGCGAGGTGGCGGCATAACGCAGGACCGAACCATAGGAGGATATGGTCATGAGCTCGACTCTTTTTATTCTCAACGAAGCGCCCTATGGCAGCGAGCGCTCCTACAACGCCCTGCGTCTGGCCGGTGCCCTGTGTGCACGGGAAGGGCAGGAGGTCCGGGTGTTTCTGCTGGCCGATGCCGTGGGTTGCGCGCGCTCGGGGCAGAAGGTGCCGGAAGGTTACTACAACATGGCGTTGATGCTGGGCAAGGTCCTGCGCAGCGGTGAGGTGGGACTCTGTGGCACCTGCATGGATGCCCGTGGCATGACCGAAGCGGACATGATCGAGGGTGCCCACCGTTCGACGCTGGCGCAACTGGCCGACTGGACCGTCGCGGCAGACAAAGTGCTGGTTTTCTAGAGAGGGATTGGGAATGTTCTTCAAGCAGCTTGCCACTCGGGACGCCACGTTGTCCTATTTCTTCGGTTGTGCCGGGCAGGGCGCCGCCGTGGCGGTGGATGTCGTCGCCGACGATGAGGATTGGTTTGTCGAGGAGGCCGCGAAGGCCGACGTGCAAATCCGCTATGTGATCGATACCCATGTGCACGCGGATCATTATTCGGGTGGCCGAGCGCTGGCCCGGAGAACCGGTGCGCCTTACTGTCTTCACGAAGTGAACTTTGCGCGGGCACATTTCCATTTTGAGGCGCTGCACGACAATCAGCTGCTGGATGTCGGCAACGTCAAGATCCGGGTGCTGCATACCCCAGGGCACACTGTCGACAGTATCTGTCTGCTCGTCACCGATGCCCGTCGCGGGACGGCTCCGTGGTTTGCCATCACCGGCGATACGCTGTTCGTGGGCGCGGTGGGGCGGCCCGATCTGGCCGGCCGCGAGCAGGAGATGGCCGGCCTGCTCTACGACAGTCTGCATACTCGCCTGCTGAGCCTGCCCGATGAGCTGGAAATATTTCCGGGGCATCAGGCCGGCAGTGTCTGTGGAGCCGGGATCTCCGGCAAACCGTCCTCCACGATTGGTTTTGAGAAACGCTGGAATGCTGCACTGGGGCTGGAGAGATCCGCCTTCATTGCGCAGGTGACAGCGACCATTCCTCCTCAGCCTGCCGATATGGAACGCATCGTCATGGCGAATCTGGCGGCCTGATCCGCCATAACAGTATCTATCTGGCTCTTCCATGACTCTTGAGTACGGCATTCGCCCCAATCTTCAGCAGTTCCTGCACCAGTTGCTGCAGGTGCTGCTGGTCGGGCTGACCATAGGCATGATGCGCACGGTAGTGCCTGCACTCGCCGAGTCCGAGTTTGGCGTGCCCAGAAATTCCTTCATGTTGCTGACCTCGTTTGTGGTGGCTTTCGGCATCGTCAAGGGCGTGATGAATTTTGTTGCCGGGCGGTTTTCGGAGCGGGTCGGTCGCAGGAAGGTGTTGCTGCTCGGCTGGATTGTCGCACTGCCGATTCCGCTGCTGGTGTGGTATGCGCCCGCATGGCACTGGATTGTGCTGGCGACTGTGTTGCTCGGTATCAATCAGGGGCTGACCTGGTCGATGACCCAGACGTCCAAACTCGATATCACACGCCTCGACGAACGTGGACTCACCATTGGCTTGAATGAGTTTGCCGGTTATGCGGGTGTCGCGCTGGCGGGCATTGTCACGGCGCAGCTGGCCGCCGCACTCGGGCCGCGCGTCGGGCTGCTGATCTTCGGGCTCATCGTCATCGGGTTAGGGCTGCTGCTCACGCTGTTGTGGGTCAAGGACACCTTGCCCTGGGCGCAGGCGGAGGCGGCACGGCACCGTCAGGGCGCCATCCCACATCCGCGTCCCCGCTATCCCGTCAACGTGTCAGCACGACCTGGCTCCTGGGAAATCTTCACCCTGATGTCATGGCGTGATCGTCGACTGGCGGCCATCAGTCAGGCCGGACTGGTCGAGAAATTTGTGGATGCCCTCGTGTGGGTCTTCTACCCCCTGTTTCTGTACCGTCAGGGTGTCAGCCTCACCGCGGTGGGCTGGATCATCGGCACCTATGGTTTTGTCTGGGGCGCGGCGCAGCTCTATACCGGGCGGCTCTCCGACCGCGTCGGGCGCCACCGGCTGAACGTGCTGGGCATGTGGATCTGCGGTGCGGGGGTGGCGATGATGTTAGTGGTCGAGGGCGTGGGTGGGTGGACGGCATCGGCCGCGCTGACCGGTTTTGGCATGGCACTGCTGTATCCGAATCTGTCGGCGGCGGTGGCCGACATCTCCCATCCGGACTGGCGTGGCTCTGCCATCGGCATATATCGCTTCTGGAGAGATCTCGGATATGGTATCGGTGGTTTGGGGCTGGGGCTGGTAGCGCAGTACAGTGGCAACATGGAGGCTGCCTTCTGGTTCGTGGCGATTTCGATGCTGGTGTCAGGTGCCGTGCTGGCCTGGTTTGGCGAAGAGACCCATCCACGGCTCAATCCGGCAGACGCTGACAAATAAATTCGTGAAGGGCGTCAACGTATCGCCCATTGCCGCGTTGCTACTCTAATCACACACTGCTTATGCCAACAAAACGAGAGCCACCTATGAGCCAAGACCTCAGACGCTGCCAGACACAGTGGAGAGACAAGTGCCTGCTGCTGGGGTTGCTGCTCAGTCTGCTGATCCTCGCGCTGCCGGCCAATGCAGCCACCGGCGCCGATTCCACACCCAGTTTTGCGCATCCGGTGCTGAGTATTCCCCGCATCGACGTGCAGGGTTATGGCTCCCTTAATCTCAGCCTGGTGCTGGAGAGCGAGGCCTCGATGACCTTCAGGATCGGCTCGGCGACGCCCGCTGCCGCTGGCCTGAACCCTGGCGCCACCTACAGCCTGCAGACTCAGGAGCTGACGATTCCAACGCTGCGGGTTGGCAGTCAGTTTTACAGCGCGCAGCTGCGCTTCATCAGTGCCGACAGTTTGCAGCTCATCTCGACGGCTGCGGTGGTGCTGCCGGGCCAGACCTCTTATCAGCAATTGTGTGCCAGCTGTCACGGCGCGGATGGGCTCGGCGGCACCCTCGGCATTTCGCTGAAGAATTGCAAATATTGCAGTGGCCTCGATGTGCTGGGGACGCTCATCAACAACACCATGCCGTACGGCAATCCGTCCGCTTGCATCGGCACCTGTGCCACCGACATCGCCTCTTACATCCTCACCGCCTTCAATGCCAGCAGCAGCCAGCAGAGTGGGCAGGCGCTGGCGGCTATCGAACCGCTGTCGCTGGATGCCACCCTGCGCAATGCGGCACTGCATCTGGTGGGGCGTCTGCCCGCCACCGCCGAAGTGGCGCTGGTGACGCAGAAGGGCGAGGCGGGGCTGCGGCAGGCGCTGGATGGCATGTTGGAGGAGGACGCGTTCTACACTCGTCTGGCGGAAATATTCAACGACGTTCTGCACACCAATCGCTACCTCTCCACCAACGGGCCAGAGGCGGCCATCGGGTTGATGCGGCGTTACACGACGGCACGCTGGTATGACCCTGGTGCCGAGCTGCGCGGCAGCGACTACACAGTCAATCGCGCTACCACCAACAACAGTGTCGCAACCGAACCGTTGGAGCTGATCGAGTACGTGGTCAGAAACAACAGGCCGATGACCGAAATCCTCACGGCCAATTACTTCATGGTCAACGGCTACTCCGCGAAGAGTTACGGCATCACCGACATCAATTTCACCAACGAGTGGGACCCGAACGAGTTCCGTCCCGCCGTGCTGCCCGGCACTCCGCATGCCGGCATTCTCAGTTCGCTCATGTTTCTGAATCGCTATCCGACCAGCGCGACCAATCGCAACCGTGGGCGTTCGCGGCTGGTGTATGACGTGTTTCTCGACGTCGACATCCTGGCGCTGGATGGCGTGCGGCCCGATGGCAGTGCAGTCGATATCAGCAGTGACGCGCCGACGATGGAGAACCCGGACTGCGTCAAGTGCCACAGCCTGCTCGACCCGGTCGCTTCCTCGTTCCAGAACTGGAATCTGCGTGGCACTTATGCACCGCCGCGCACGTGGTACACCGATATGTTCCAGGCCGGCTTTGCGGGCGTCTCGGCACCTCCGCGCAGCAGCGGCGATTCTCTCCAATGGCTGACGAAACAGATCGTCGCCGACCCGCGCTTCGATGACGCCATGGTGCGCATCATGTACACCGGGCTGACGGGCCACGAGCCACTCGATGCGCCAGC
>JAUSMU010000320.1 GCA_030645995.1 Gammaproteobacteria bacterium
GTGTTCAGCGTGGTCGGTCTGATGCGCCTGAAGGTGGAGAACAGCTTCATCGATTACTTCAGCGAAGACACCGAGATCTTCAAGGGCATGACACTGTTCGACGAAAAGCTCGGCGGTACACTGTCGCTTGATGTGGTGGTAAATCTGCCAGAGGCGGAGGCACTGGATGATGGCTTCGACGACGGTTTTGATGATGGCTTTGGTGATGGTGCCGCAGAAGAAGACAACGACGCCTACTGGTTCACCGGCGACAAGATGGACGAGATCAAACGCATTCACAATTATCTGGACGCACTACCGAATACCGGCAAGGTGCTCTCGTTCGGCTCGGTGATTCAACTGGCCGAGCAACTCAATGGTGATGCGCCCGTAGACAGTTTTGTGTGGGCGCTGCTGTATTCGCGTCTGCCGGCAACCTTGAAGGAGTCAGTCCTCACGCCTTTCGTATCAGTGGCCGACAATCAGGTGCGCTTCAATGTGCGGGTAATCGAATCCGCCGCAGACCTCAATCGCAACGAGCTGATCACCGGCATCGAGCAGGGACTGCAGGACGAGTTCGGATACACTGCCGAGCAGGTCGACACTACCGGAATTCTGGTGCTCTACAACAACGTCCTGCAGAGTCTTTACCAGTCGCAGATTTTGACGCTGGGCCTGGTGCTGTTTGCGATCATGCTGATGTTCATCGTGCTGTTCAGCTCTACCTATCTGGCCTTCCTGTGCATCATCCCGAATATTCTCGCGTCACTTTTTGTGCTGGGGTTGATGGGCTGGCTGGGCATTCCGCTGGATATCATGACGATCACCATTGCGGCTATTGCGGTGGGCATGGGGGTCGATAACACCATTCACTACATGCACCGTTTCAAGCACGAGTTCCATCGTCTGGGTAATTACCGAGAGACGATGTATCTGTGTCATAACAGCATTGCCAGGGCCATGTACTTCACAACCATGATTGTAGTGGCAGGATTCTCGATTCTTGTGTTGTCGAATTTCATCCCCACAATCGTCTTCGGTTTGCTGACCAGTATCGCGATGATGGTGGCGCTGCTGGGCGCACTGACGCTGTTGCCACAGTTGATGATCAGCTTTCAGCCGCTGGGCAAAGAAACACACCCGTCGCTCTGAGGCGCGGTATTAAATTGATTCAAACACTGGAGAAGTACGATGCAAAACGAATCCCCTGAGCAGCCTGTTCCCGAGGCGCCACCGAGCCGATTTCTGGACGAGAAACTGTTCAAGTCCCGCTCCATCACCATCTTCGGGGAAATCGACGAGAAGATCGCGCGTGCGGTGACCGAGAAGCTGCTGGCACTGGCAGCGGATGGCGATGAACCAATCAATATCTACATCAGCTCACCGGGTGGGCACGTGGAATCTGGCGACGTCGTTTATGACATGATCAAATTCATCAAGCCGGAAGTGCGCGTCATTGGTACCGGGTGGGTGGCCAGTTCGGCAACCACGATTTATCTGGCGGCGAAGAAAGAGAATCGCTTCAGTCTGCCCAACACCCGCTTCCTGGTGCATCAGCCTTCAGGTGGATCACGCGGGCGCGCTTCCGACATCAAGATTCAGGCGGAGCAGATCATCAAGATGCGCGAACGCATCAACAAGCTGATTGCTGACGAGACGGGGCAGCCGCTGGCGCGCGTGGCGAAGGATACCGATAGAGATCATTGGATGACGGTAGCAGAGGCGATTGACTACGGCATCGTCGGCAAGCAGATCACCTCGATTGCCGAGCTCAAGTGATCTCAAGGAAGTAACCGCACGTCAGCAAGAGTTTTATTGCATCTTCACAAAACGCGCCTGCTGGTTTTGCACCAGGGCGCAGACGACATGAAAGTCAGGCTGACAGTTCACGGGCCTGACTGTCGCCGTACCTTCCTCGCCCAGTTGCACGAGCAGCGTACCCTTCACGCCCTGATAATCGACGTCGACTGTCGCGCTCTGATCCTCGCCATCGCGGTGAATGCGGCCCAGGCCATTGCTCCATACGAAGCCCAGCGTCTCCAATGGTTCGATCAGCAGTTGGTCGTTCATCTGCGTGATGCGCAGCGAGAACAATGTGCCCTCGGCATTCCAGATGCCTGACCAGTCGTTGTCGACCTGCGCCTGAGTGGGGTGAGTGGCAGCCAGCAGAAACGCCATTGCGGCGAATGCGGCGCGGTGAACGAGTCGCGGGGTGAAGCTGAAGCGGGTACGCATAATGATTCCTCTGCCGGTGCAGACGCCCCTCAGACGGGAGCGATCAGGGCCAGGCCGAACAGTTGCCCATGAAACACCAAAAACACGGCATAGGCAATCACGCCCAGCACGACGGCGGCAGCGTCCCACTGCAACGCCGGACGCAAGGCAGGTGGGGACACCGGCTGCCCGGCCGCCATCTTTGTGCGCTGCCGAACACGTTCGAGGCTGACGATCTTCACGATTGCCCACAAGGGCAGCAAGCCAAACAGCAGCACCGAGGCAAGATCGCCGTTGCTGATCAGGTGCGCAACTCCCCAGAGAATCACGCCAATCAGCATGGGGTGAATGACCAGTTCGCGGGTGAAGGAGTGAGGGAGACTGCCGACAATGAACAGCATGGTGGCAGAGATCATGATCAAGTGCGTCAACGAGCGCAGATTGAACGGCGGCACCCAGAGCTGAATGAAAGGCGCACCCGCTTTGCCTTGCACGATCAGCACCAGGCTGATGAGAATTGCAACGCTGAAGAGCAGGCGATAGGGTCCTGTGCCGAGGTGCGTTTGCAGGCGTTCCCGCAAGCCGAATTCGCGCACCAGGTGCAGCCCCATGAACAGCAGCAGGCCCGGAATCAGCAGCAGAAACAACGCCAGTGTTGAAGCGTTCACGTCGATTTTCCTCTGCCTTTGCCAGCGCACCAGCCCCTGTTTGCGGAGGCGCAAAGATACCTCGACAGTGTCAGGTGACACAAGGCGTGAGACGGCCGCCCAGGCGCCCGCGCGATTCGCAAAAGGTGCCTGTGGTATCGTGTTGCTGTTCCTGCGAAAAAAATAATGAGAGGAGTTTTGCCAGTCATCATGTCTGATCAGAATCATTACTATGCCGTGATTTTCACGGAAACCAGTTCTGGAAGTGAGGAGGGCTACGGCGCGATGGCGACGCGGATGCGCACGCTGGCCGAGCAGCAGCCCGGTTATCTCGGCTTCGAGAGTTATGTCAGCGCAGAGAATTCTGCAGCGTCAGTGGCTATTTCTTACTGGCAGAATCTGGAGGCAATCAAGGGCTGGCGTGCCAACCTAGAACATCAACAGGCGCAGCAGCGCGGGCGCGAGCAATGGCTGAGCCGCTATCGGGTGCGCGTGGCGAAAGTGGAGAGGGATTATCAGTGGGAGTTGCATCCACAAAATGGATTGAAGCTATTGCCATGATACGGAAAGCTAATTAGCCTTGGCGCATCGTTCACACATTGAATCGATCAGGCGGGGAATGCATGCACCATTTACCAACTACCAAGCAACTGCGGTATTTTGTGGCGCTCGAACAAATCGGGCATTTCGGCAAGGCTGCCGAGGCCTGCTTCGTTTCCCAGCCGGCATTCAGCGTGGCGATTCGCGAACTCGAAAGCACGCTCAACATTCAACTGGTGGACAGAACCAACAAGAACGTCACCGTGACCAGTCTTGGCCGCGACATTGCCGCGCAGGCGCGGCAGGTGCTGCGCGATCTCGAAGAGCTGGTGGATATTGCGCAAGGCAATCAGCAACCATTGACCGGCCCGCTCAAACTGGGGGTCATTCCCACCATTGCACCATTTCTGCTGCCACGCCTGCTGCCTGCGTTGCGCAAGGCCTACCCGGATCTGAAGCTGTATCTGAAGGAAGACCTGACGGAGCGCGTCTACAGTCGTCTGATGGATGGCGAGCTAGACATCATTCTGATCGCACTACCCTATGAATTGCGTAACGTCACCGAGATGTCGTTGTTCAAGGATCGCTTCTATCTCGCCCACCAGGCCAAGACCACGCTCATTGATCCGGCTCACTATCAGGTGAGCGAGCTGCCACAGGACAGCATCCTGTTGCTGGAAGACGGGCACTGCATGCGCGATCACGCCCTCACCGCTTGCAGCATCAAGAACGCCGACAAGGTCAGCAACATCACCGCTACCAGCCTGCTGACACTGGTGCAGATGGTCGATGCGGATCTGGGGGTGACATATCTGCCGGAGATGGCGATCGGGTCGTCGCTGCTGAAGAACACCCGCATCAAGACCACGGCATTGGACAAGGACAGCTTCCGCGAGATCGGGCTGGCGTGGCGCAAGGCCAGCACGCGCGGCGATGAATTCGAACTGCTTGGTCGCTTCATCAAAGAAAACTACCAATCCGGCAAGTGAGCCCCTGTGGGAGCGGGCTTGCCCGCGATAGAAATTTGGGGTCAGAGGGAAATTTGGGGTCATAGTAAAAATACAGGCTGTATTTTTACTATGACCCCAAATTTGCACAGATCAGGCCACTCGTTCCACCGGCGCGGCAGTGAAGCGGTAGTTCTTCAGCGGTAGCTCGCGCACGCGCTGGCCCGTCAGGATGTACACGGCATTGGCAACGGCGGCGGCGACCGGCGGAGTCGCAGGCTCACCGAGCCCCCCAAGCGCCGCGCCTGATTCAATCGTCACCACGTCAATCTCTGGCGAATCACTCAACCGCAACATCTCGTAGTCGTTGAAGTTGGTCTGCTCGACGCGGCCATTGGCAATGGTGATCTCGCCATACAGCGCCGCCGTCAACCCGTAGATGATGCCGCTCTCTGCCTGCGAAGCCACGGTGTCCGGGTTCACGGAACGCCCGCAGTCCAGTGCACAGGTCACGCGATGCACGCGCACACTGCCATCGCTGTTGATCGACACTTCGGCCACCTGGGCCACGATGCTGCCAAAGCTCTCCTGCAGCGCGATCCCCATGGCATGCCCCTCCGGCAAATTGCGCTCCCAGCCTGCACGCTCCGCAGCCGCCTTCAGCACTGCCGTATGACGCGGCTTGTCCCTGAGCATATCGAGGCGGAACTGGTAGGGATTCTTGCCCGCCTTGTGCGCCAGTTCGTCCACGAAAGATTCCAGGAAGAAGGTGTGCTGCGAGTGCGCGACGCTGCGCCAGGCGCCCAATGGCACGTGGGTCGGGCTGTCGGCATAGGCAATCGACTTATTCGGAATCGAGTAGGGAGGGTGTGCTGCCTCGGCCGGTTCGTTCTTGCCGATGTAGTGGTTCTCCCACGCGATCAGGTTGTTGCTGGCATCGAAACCGGCGCGGAAGGCGCTGGTGACAGCGGTGCGATAATAGTCCTGCTGCATGTCCTCTTCGCGGCTCCAGATAGTCTGCACCGGCACGTCGAATTGCTGCGCGATGCGCGTCGCCTGATCGATGGTGTTGGTGGTGTTCGGCAGACGGCGGCCGAAGCCACCGCCCAGATAGAACATGTGCATGGTCACGTCGTTCTCATCCAGCCCGGATATCGAAGCGACGCGGCCACGAATGCCCAGGTTGTCCTGCGTGCCGGTCCAGACATCGGCCTTGCCATCGTGGAAATGCACTGTGCAGTTCATCGGCTCCATCGCGGCGTGCGCCAGATACGGCACACGATAAGTCGCGTCGATGGTGGTCGCGGCGCCTGCCAGTGCTGTCGGCGTATCGCCTTCTTCCACATCCTCGTTCAGTTCGCCCTGCAGTGCGGTGTCAAATTGGGCATAGATGGACTGTGTGGAGACTTGATCATTTGCGGTTGCCTCGAACTGAATATCGAGTGCCGCCAGCGCCTGTTTCGCGCGCCAGTAATTGTCGGCCACCACGGCGACCGCATCATCGAGTTCCACGACCCGCACCACACCACGACGCTGCAGCGCGACATCGCTGTTCACCGACACCAGCTTGTTGCCGAACACGGGCGAAGTCTTCACCGCCGCGTAGAGCATACCGGGCAGGCGCGCATCCATGCCGAATGCGGCAGTGCCGTCGACCTTGGCAGGGATATCGATGCGCGGAATGGGCTTGCCCATCAGCGTGAATTCATGCGGCTCTTTCAGGCGCGGATTCGGCGACGGCTCGAAACGCGCGGCATCGGAGGCCAGTTCGCCATAGGTTGCAGTGCGTCCGCTGGCCTCGTGGTGGACATGACTCAGGCGGGCCGTCAGTTCGCTCTCCGGGACTTCCCAGCGCGCGGCAGCAGTCTTGATCAACATCTCACGCGCGGCCGCTCCAGCCACCCGCATGCCGTTCTCACCCGTAAAGCGCACAGAGCTGCTGCCGCCGGTGATCTGAATGTTCATGATCTCGGAGACTTTGTTGATCGCCCCGTCCAGGAAGCCCGGCACGCTCACGCCCATGGATTGCGCGAAGCCCTTGACCAGCACGCCATTAGCGAACAGATCGGTGGCAGGCGCCTGCTCCACGCGCACCAGATCCCAATCCGCATCCAGCTCATCGGCCGCCATCATCGGCAGCGAGGTGAGCACTCCTTGTCCCATTTCGGAGTGCGGCACCAGCACGGTCACAGTGTTGTCCGGGTCAATGCGCAACCAGGTGGTCAAGAAACTCTGACCATTCTCCGCGAGAGTGTCATTGGCAACAGAATGTTTACTGGGGCGAGTGGTGGCATAACCGATGAGCAGGCCGCCGCCGACTACGGTAGTACCAAGCAGAAAACGACGTCGATTGATTTTCATGTGTGTTCTCCCTGGACCTATGCGGTGGTCGCTGCTGTCAGCGAACGTATGGCCTTGCGGACCCGTGGATAAGTGCCGCAGCGACAGATGTTGGTGATTGCACCATCGATCTCGTCATCGCTGGGATTGGGGTTGGCGGTCAGCAGTGCCGACACCGCCATGATCATGCCGGACTGGCAGTAACCACACTGCGGCACCTGATGGTCGATCCAGGCCTGCTGCACCGGGGAGAGAGCAGCGGCAGCATTCACCGCCAGACCCTCGATCGTAGTGATGTCGGTGCCTTCAACCGCGCTGACCGGAGTCACGCAACTGCGCACCGGATTGCCGTTGACCTGCACGGTGCAAGCCCCGCACGCGGCGACTCCGCAACCGAACTTGGTGCCGGTCAATCCCAGTTCATCGCGAAGCGCCCACAGCAGCGGCATCTCCGGTTCAATATCCAATTCCTGCGCTACTCCGTTGACTCGAAAGCGTGCCATGACGTACCCCCTGATTCTATAAAGTGCGTGTGTACTTCTGCCGGTATGAGTTGCCTGCGGCGAGCATATAGCAGTTCCCAGGGTGCTTCAAACACGCTCACCTCATCTGAATGGCGCGCCATCACCGAATCCTTGAATTTTCAATAATCAGTCAGAATTGACACAAAAATACCTGCGACGCTCCCCAGAATGTCGTTGACTCGCCCCTGATTCAGGCGAAAATAGCCCGGCGTCACCAGCTCGCTGGGTATGTCTGCAAACACTCGTTTACAAAATACAATCCGCTACCAGGCGGACATGAAGATTAAGGGGAAATCATGAAAAGATTATTGAAGGGCTCGCTGTTGTTGGTTGCTGCCCTGTTACTTGCTGCCTGCGCGTCTACACAAAATCCAGCGGTCGGCATCTGGGATGTCAACATCGAGACCCCGGTCGGCGCGATGGTCGTGATTTTGGATATTCAACCTGATCTGAGTGGCACCTTGTCTTCCGGTGACCTCGGCTCTGCGGCGCTGAATGGTGTCACGGTGGAAGGCAATGCCGTGAACTTCGAGACCACTGTTGATGCACAGGGCCAAACACTGACTCTGCGCTTCGCGGGCACCATTGACGGCGACAACCTGGCTGGCAATTTCGACACCGATTTCGGTGCGATTCCTGTTGCCGGTGTACGTCGCTAGTTCTGACTGATCTCTGAGCGAGGTCAGCCTGTTCGGGCTGGCCTCTCTCTTCTTGAACAAGTGTGGTAACGCAGTGCTGTCGTTTATGCGTGAAAGCTGTCTTCGAAAAATTCTTCTGCTGTCGCTGCTGGTGCTGGGCGGTTGCGCAGAAACCATCCCCACAACATTCCCGTTCGAAACCTTCCTCACTCTCACAAACTCCACCTATCTGACGCGCTCTGAAGCAATCGTGAGAGTGGCGGGTGCCGACTGCGGAGAAATGGGGGCACTGGTCGTACTCGGCGATGCGGGCGACTCAGCAAACCAGGCCATGAACAATGCCGCACTGAAGCTGGATGCGGAGCTGTTCAGAACCGGAGCCAATGCCTACGTCATTGATGGTTATCGATGGATTGAATCGCCGACGCGGCCGACAGCAACGCAGCTGGAATTGAGTGTTCGAAGTCTTATTTGTTCAGCATAGAATTGGCTTCTCATACAAATATTTCATCACGATGACAACGCCGAAGCAGGTGGATCAAACCCGGGAATCTCTCTGGAAAATCCTGCGTAAGGGACGTATGACATCTGGGTGGGCACGTATGAAAAAGCCGCCACTGGAGCAACAGGCAACCTGATTATTACAGAGTATGCAGCATCGCTATGGGCGGGGCTGGAAATCAATGGCGCCACCAATGCTGCATCCGTAGACACGTACACGGACACAAGCGGTAGGTGCGGCGTGCGATCTTCTTCGCGGCCCCTTTGAAAACGCCAGGCAAGCGTGTCTTAGCTTTCCTGACATGAACAGCATTATTTTCCCGCCGCTTTGTCGCTGAGAATCAGCGAATTTTTTGCATCAATCGCCGCTGCACCCGCGAGTGACACCTGTTCGTCCTCCACGCCTCGGGCACCACTGGCCGTGACTGCACCAATCCTCTCACCGTTGCGCATCACCGGCACGCCACCCGGGAATGTGACTCCGTTCATAGGTCAGTGCTGCGGGAGCCGCAGCTTCCTGCGCCATGCCGAGATGAGTCTGTGTGCTGCCCAACAGCCACTCACGCAATACTTCCTTACAGTCTAACCGACCAGCCTATCCGAGTGCTGAGGGAGCGTGCGCATGAGCTACATCACCACCAAAGACAAGACATCTCTTTACCTGAAAGACTGGGGCAGTGGTCAGCCTGTGATCCTGTTGCATGGTTGGCCGCTTTCCGCAGACAGCTGGGAAGATCAGGCGATGGCGATTGCCGATGCGGGCTATCGCGCCATTGCTTATGATCGCCGAGGCTTTGGCCGTTCGTCGCAACCCTGGAGTGGCTACGACTATGACACGCTGAGCGATGACCTCGCCGCCGTC
>JAUSMU010000330.1 GCA_030645995.1 Gammaproteobacteria bacterium
GGCCCGCCCACCAGCCGTGGACGGATGGTCTTGTCGACCACGAACAACTCGACGCTGCCCCAGATAAACAGCCCGAGACCCGCACCCGTCTCTCCGGAGCCTAGCAGGTAAATCGAGATCAGACTGAAGATCAGCGGCGCACCGCCGGGAATCAGCGCCATGAACCCAGTCAACACACCGAATGCCACTGGCGATGGCACCCCGGCGATCCAGTAAGCAATGCCTAGAATGATTCCCTCGCCAATCGCGATCACGGTCATGCCCACCACCGTAGACGTCACCGTCGCGGGCACGACTCGCGAAAACTGATACCAGCGCTCCGGCAAAATCCGCTCACCCAGCGTGTCCAGCTGTCTGGCAATGATGTGGCCGTCCTTGTAGAGGAAGAACAAGGTAATCAGCATGAACAGCAGCGTCAGCAACAGGCCCGCAGTGCCCCAGCCGAACACCAGCACCCAGCGCGAAATGCCGCTGATCTGGGCGCCGCTCACCAGTGACAACACCTGCCCTAGCTGATGTGGCTCACCCAGATAGATCTCCCACTGCTCCGCGAGCGTCGGCCCCATCATCGGCACGGCATTCAACCAAACAGGCACCGGCGCACCATTCTCATTAGCCAAAGTGAGCCAGCGAATCCACTCCCGCACCTCGTCGAGCGCGTAGGAAAACACCATCGCCAGTGGAATCACGATGCCCAGCACCATAGCCGACAGCGCCAGCGACGCCGCCCAGGTAGTATTGCCGTCGCAGGCGCGCAGCAGGCGCTGATAAATCGGCCAGCTGGCGAAACAGATGATCAGGGCAGCCAGCCCCGGGACGAGAAATCCGATGAAGAAGAACAGACCGGCGGCGATGATCGCCACCAGCAAGGCCCGCAGGATCGCTTCATTACTGACTATGGGACCCATCGTGACGCTTACTCCGGTAAATGCACGCGCGGATCGTAATCTGCCGCCCCGGCAGCGTCAAACGGTCAATTCAATCCCCTCAAAATTCCACTGCCCCATCCGACACGACCAAATGCAGCCTGCCATCCACATCCAGCCTCCGCGTCGACACGACGTTCCGATCCGCATCCCCAATCAGCGTCTCAAACAGATCCTGCGCAAAATGACGATTGCCGATGTGCCACGAGTGATTGAAAGAGCCGATCTCCTCCCGCTGGTCCCTCTGCCGCACAACCAGGTCCGAATCCAGAACCGCGAAGTACCCGCTGCAGTCCACGTTTACCGCCTTGATCGGTATCTCGGCAGGCATCCCGACTCGCCCGACGCGCGGCGCCATCCCCACCCGTTTGGCATTGGAAAGCTTCAGCACGGAGTCGTGCAGATTCGAATAATTGGTCAGCCGCATGCAGTGTCGATACAGCGAATCCGTGGTCGCATTGTCGCTACGCATCGAGCCCGCCGACACATCCGCACCGATCAACGCAATCTGACTCACCATCCACGAATTGTTCTCCAACCGGGCATCGTCGGCATCATCGAAGGCCTCGCGAATAACATACGCGCCGGTCGAGTGCCCCAGCAGATGCACGTTGATCGCACAGTCCGGCCGCTGCGCCTTCGACAGCAGATGGATGCCATCGGACACCAGCTGCATCGCACTGCGCTTCGCGTCGTGCCTATCCTCAAGATAGTTGAGCGCCGTGTCATCACTCGGCCAGTCGTAGGACACCACCGCGCCCTTGAAGCCAGCCGTATCCAGATCGGACGCCAGCCGATCATGCCGCTTCATCACCGTGTCCTGGTCGTTGTTGTAGCCATGCACGAAGAAAAGAATGTCCCCGCGCGGCACATCAGCCCCCACCCGCTCATCGGTCCCCCAGGCCGCATCCTCCAGCAGCCCCTTGAGCCACACGTCACGCCTGACGGCATGCTGCGGCGTCGGCAACACACCGGGTGGAACGACGAGGTACAACGTTTTCCCCGGCTCGGTTGTGAAAGATCCTTTGCTGACTGCACGCGCGCACATTACGTATCTATCGGTCATGGTGAACCTCCTTGGTAACTTCCAGAACTTTAGTGGATATCGTTGAACAC
>JAUSMU010000337.1 GCA_030645995.1 Gammaproteobacteria bacterium
GAAGGAAACCAATATCAGGACCGATCGCTACGGCGGCGGGCTGGTGGCGCGCACACAATTCGCAGTCGAGATTATCAAGGAGATAAGGCGCCTTTGCGGTGAGGAATTCCCCATCGTGCTGCGCTGGTCACAGTGGAAGCAGCAAGAATACACAGCACGACTGGCAACGACTCCCGAGGAGCTCGCACAATTCCTGGAACCGCTGAGTGCTGCAGGCGTGGATATTTTCCATTGTAGTCAGCGCCGCTTCTGGGAACCGGAATTCGAAGGGTCGACCTTGAATCTGGCCGGGTGGACCAAGCAGATCACCGGCAAACCTACCATCAGCGTCGGCAGTGTCGGTCTGGATCAGGAGTTCCTCTCGTCCTTCCGCGGTCAGGGCGCCGGTGTGGTGAACATCGACAATTTGATCGAGAGAATGGAAGCAGATGAATTTGATCTGATTGCAATTGGCCGCGCACTGCTGGCGAATCCAGACTGGGTGCAACAGGTGCAGGCCGGGCACTTTGATCGGCTCAAGCCGTTCGACAAGTCGGTGCTTGAGAATCTGGTTTAGTGCAGTAGTCGCGCGATGGGATGTGGGAGCGTACCCGAGGGCATAAAGGCCCTGCCCGCGATCAGGCAGTAATCGCGGGCGGGGATTGCGTGCGGGAGCAAGGACGCTTCGCGGGCAGGCCCGCTCCCACAGGGTTTTCGTTAGGCTCTTTTTGTGAGGTGCGGCTTGATGCGACTGGCCATGCCACGCAGCGCCTGCTCCGTGGTTTCCCAGTTGATGCAGGCATCCGTCACTGAGACGCCATAGCGAATCTCTTCCAGGTCGGCCGGAATCGGCTGATTGCCTTCGCACAGATTACTCTCCAGCATCATGCCGATGATCGACTTGTTGCCCGCTTCGATCTGCTGCGTGATGCTTTCCAGAACGTCCAGTTGCTTTTGATGATTCTTCTGCGAATTGCCATGGCTGCAGTCGATCATGATGTTCTCGGGCAGCGACGCCTTGCGTAGATCCTCTTCGCAGCGCGCCACGAATTCCGGCGCAAAATTGGGCTCCTTGCCACCACGCAAGATAACGTGGCAATGCGGATTACCCGAGGTGCGGAACGCCGCCACTTTGCCATCGTCGGTGACGCTGATGAAGGAATTTTCGGCCGACGCCGAACGTATCGCGTTGATGGCGACTGTCAGGCTGCCATCGACACCGTTCTTGAAACCTACGGCAGAGGAGATTCCGCTCGCCAGCTTGCGATGGGTCGGTGACTCGGTGGTGCGCGCGCCAATCGCTGTCCACGCCACCAGATCCTGCAGATACTGCGGCGAAATCAGATCCAGCGCCTCCACTGCGATTGGCAGACCGAGGTTGTTGATGTCGAGCATCAATTGCCGACCGATGCGCAGGCCATGTTCAATGCGATGGCTGCCATCCAGATGCGGATCATAGATCAGCCCTTCCCAACCCACCGTGGTGCGCGGCTTTTCAAAATAGACCCGCATCAGGATCAGCAGGGTGTCGCTCAGCTCGTCGGCCAGTGGCTTGAGGAGCCGCGCATAGACCATCGCCTCCTCCACGTTATGGATGGAGCATGGCCCCACCACCACCAGCAGGCGGTGGTCCTTGTGATCCAGCACACCCTTCACGCCCTTGTGTCCGTTGAGCACTGTCTCCAGCGCAGTGCCCGTTACCGGCATCGCGTCCTTCAACTCACGCGGGCTGGGCAGCTCTTCCTGCAGCACGATGTGCAGGTTGTCGTTCTCTCGTTTGTCCATCAATTGTCATCCACCTTTGCTAATTCATTCCTGTGGGAGCGGGCCTGCCCGCGATAGGTTTTGTGTCAGTTCCAAAAATCGCGGGCAGGCCCGCTCCCACTATTCCTGACCTTGAAAGTGCCGCAGGCGCGCGCCGCATAAAGACAGCGTCAGCATGTAGAGTGCCAGCCCGCCCACACACAGCAGCGTCATCTGCCCGATACGCTCCCAGCTCCCCCACTCCAGCCAGCGCCGCCAATCGCCTGCCACCAGCCACAGGAACAGGCTCATGACCGTATTGGCCGCCAGCATCCGCAGCAAGAACACCGACCACCCGGCCTGAAAGCGGAAAATGTTCTGCTTGTGCAAGCCATGCAGCAGCAGCCCGGCATTGAGGAACGCGGCCAGCGATGTCGCCAGCGCCAGACCGGTGTGTGCAAAATCCAGCACGAACACCAGCAGAATATTCAGCACCATGTTCGCCACCATGGCGATGATGCCGATGCGCACCGGCGTTCTGGTGTCCTGCCGCGAGTAGAAGCCCGGCGCAAACACCTTGATCGCCATGAAGGCCAACAGGCCGAAGGTATAAGCCTGCAGACTGCTGGTCACCTTGACCACGTCATCGACCGAGAAATTCTGCCCTTGAAACAGCGTGATGATCAGCGGTTGCGACAGCAGAATCAGCGCCAGACTGGCAGGCACGGCGATGATCAGCACCATCCGGAAGGCCCAGTCCAAGGTTGCCGCAAACGCTTCGGGAGACTTGTCGGCGTGTTTGCGCGACAGACTCGGCAGCACGACCGTCGCGATGGCGATGCCGAAAATCCCCAGCGGCAACTCCACCAGACGATCCGAGAAGTACAGCCAGGACACACTGCCGGACACCAGCAAGGAGGCGATGAAGGTATCAAGCAGCAGATTGATCTGACTCACCGACACGCCGAACAGCGCGGGGATCATCAGCTTCATGATGCGCTGCACGCCTTCGTGAGGCGGCTTGAACTGCGGAATCGGCAACAGACGCATACGGGCGAGGAATGGGAGCTGAAACACCAGCTGCACAACGCCTGCAATAAAGACACCCCAGGCCAGCGCGATCTCCGGCTGCACCATGAGAGGACTGAGGTACAGCGCCGCTGCGATCAACGAAATATTGAGCAGCGCCGGGGTCAGTGCTGGCACCGCAAACTTGTCATAGGTGTTCAGAATCGAACTGGCGAAGGCCGTCAACGTGATCAGGAACAGATATGGAAAGGTGATACGCAGCATGTCCACGAACAGCTTGAACTTGTACGGGTCATCGCGAAAGCCCCAGGCGATCGGCACCGAGATCAGCGGCGCGGCGAGCACAACGAACAGCGTCAGCACCAGCACCACAGCGCCGAGGCGGCCAGCAACGCTGTTGATCAGCGCCTGCACCTCGGCCAGCGAACGCTGGCTGCGATACTCCGACAGCACCGGAATAAAGGCCTGGTTGAAGGCACCTTCGGCAAACAGACGGCGCAGGAAATTGGGAATCTTGAAGGCGAGGAAGAAGGCATCGGTGCCGTCACCGGGCCCGAACATGCGCGCCAGCACCACGTCGCGGGCGAGACCCAGCACGCGGGAGACCAGCGTCATGCCACCGGTCACCGCGCTGGAGCGCAGGAGGCCGCCACGGCGGCGGGCAGGTTTGTCGTCAGGGGTTTCGTTCATAGTGGATACGTGTGGGAGCGAGCGGGCTCGCTCCCACACATCATTTGTTGGTGGCCCGCAGCATCCACGCAGTCTTCTCGTGAAGGCGCATGCGATCAGAAGACAACGACGCAGTAGACTCGTCACCGGCCTCCTGCGCCAGCTTCAAGACCTTGCGGCAGGCCTTGATGATCTTCTCATGGCCGTCGGTGAGGATATCCACCATGTCACGACCATCCGGCGTGCCCTCGACTTCCTTGATGGAGCTGAGCTTGACGAACTCCTTGTAGGTGCCGGGTGCGGCGACATCCAAGGCACGGATGCGCTCGGCGATGTCGTCCACCGCCACCGACATCTCGGTGTACTGTTCCATGAACATCAGATGCAATTCGCGAAAGTGCGGCCCGGTCACGTTCCAGTGAAAATTGTGCGTCTGCAGATAGAGCGTATAGGTGTCCGCCAGCAGATGCTTGAGCCCTTCTGCAATCTTGAGACGGTCCGATTCCTTGATGCCAATATCAATCTTGCTCATGGTTATTGCTCCTTAACTGAAGAGAAATTACTACTCGGCGGCCAGCCCAACATAAACCGTCTGCACGTCATCGTCACCATCAATCGCGTCGAGGAATGCCTCGACCTCTTCACGCTCAACGGCACCGAGACTCACAGGATTTTTCGGGCGATAACCCAATTTGGCCGACTCCACGGTAAAGCCATAGTTCGGCAAAGCCTTGCAGACGGCATCCAGATCGGTCGGGTCGGTAAGGAACAGGGTTGCGCCCTCATCACTTGGCTCCAGATCCTGCGCCCCCGCCTCGATGGCTGCCAGCTCGGGGTCGGCATCTGGAGTCTTCGGACTGGCCTCGATCATCCCCAGATAATCGAAATCCCAGGATACCGAGCCGGAGTTGCCCAGCTGACCCTTGCGAAACAGCACGCGCATGCTGGAGTAGGTGCGGTTGGTGTTGTCCGTCAGACACTCGACGATCACCGGCACCTGATGCGGCGCGAAGCCTTCGTAGATCGCCTTCTCGTAATGCACTGCCTCGTCCAGCAGGCCGGCGCCCTTCTTGATGGCACGCTCCAATGTCTCGCGGGTCATGGAGGCCTTCTTGGCCTGCTCTACCGCCAGGCGCAGACGGGGATTCATGTCGGGGTCGGCGCCGTTGCGCGCGGCCACCATGATCTCTTTAGTCAGTTTGGTGAAAATGCGGCCCTTGGCATTCGCCGCAAGCTCTTTGTGTTTGACTTTCCACTGTGCGCCCATGGGTGTTCTCGACTCGATTCCATATAGTGTTGATACATGCTTCGTAAAGCAGCGGACGCTGATAATACGGGGAAAATCAGACGACCACAAACTGCCCCAGCGGATATGCCGCCTGTAATGCTAGGCATGCACAATGGTCCCAACATGCTCCCCGAGCAAGGCCCGGCGAATCAGGTCGGGCTGGCGACCGTTGATCAATTGGAACTCCTTGACCAGCCGAGCGGTGCTCAGCACATCCAGC
>JAUSMU010000387.1 GCA_030645995.1 Gammaproteobacteria bacterium
AGTAGGCCATCGAGGTGAAATGGGAGTACGAAGGGTTGGCATAGCCGCAGCCATGCACAATCGCCAGTTTGCCATCCTTGAACAGGCGCTCGAATCCGGTCATGCCAGGGTTCAAGCCGAAATGCTCGTCGAGAATCCGCAGTCGGTTCTGGGGAATGCCGATGTTTGGACGATGGCGGTAATAGGCATCATCCGCATAGGGCACGACGGTGTTCAGCCCGTCATTGCCTCCGGAGAGTTCCAGAATGACGAGAATCTTGCCATTGGCGCAGGCCTGGTCCGCCACTGCCTGCGCCGCCTGGGCGAAGCCGGAGGGCAGGAGTCCGAGGCCGGCCATCCCCATCCCGGTGAGGCTGGCCTGCAGCAGCCTGCGGCGGCTGAGTAAATAGGGTGACAATGAATGCTTGGTCATCAGCGTGCTCTCGCGGGTCAGCTCAGTTGATACTCGGGTTGGCTCATCATGACGTGCAGCAGCAGGCGCAGCCCGTCTTCCATGTAAGTCTGCGCCTCAGCAATGCTGCTGGTGCCCAGCTCGTCATTCAGAAAGGCGACCATGTCGGCAACGGCAGCCTCACTTGGCGGCACTACCATGAAGCGCCTGCTGAAATAGTCCACTACCTCCTGCGTGTTTTGCAGGGACTCCGCCATTACCGCAGCGCTCAGGTTCAGTGATGCACTCGCGCGCGGAATGCGTTTCACTTTTTCCACCGCCATCTGCCAGCCTCGGTAGCTGCCATAGCGGGTGTTGAAGTCTTCATCGCGGTCCGCCAGCACGTTCGATTCCGCCATGATTACGCCGTCTGCACTCGGCGGCTGAGTGGCTGACGTGATGTCCATGCCCAGACGGATGCGTGCAGCGACGCCACGGATATCCTCGTCGTCGTTGACGATGTCCGGCGGCACGAAGTTGAAGTCCGGAAAGAGTACATCCCGCGCGAAGTTGCCGCGCTCCAGCAACAGGCCGGGCGTGATCCAGCTGCGTCCGCCAGCCCAGCCAGCGACTGTCGGTGGACGGAACAGCGATTGCCCCAGCGCTCCCGTCGCCCGATTGAAATCGGGGATGCCGGGCACGGTCGTCAGCTCCAGCTTTCGGTAGGTGGACACCGCCAGTTGAATCGGGCTCTTGATCTGCGTGCCCAGCGAGGCCTCGCTGTAGAAATCCTTGGACAGAAACACGGTTTCCAGAAAAGGCGCTATCTCGTAATTCGCATCTCGC
>JAUSMU010000348.1 GCA_030645995.1 Gammaproteobacteria bacterium
GAAGCGCAGCTGCAGGTCGTCCCAGTAGCTCACCTGGATCATGGCCTGGATGCCATTGCGGTGCCAGCCCCAGCTGTCGGCGAGTTTGCCGCTGGCGATGATCTGCTCCTCCGGCATCCCGGCCGTGGCATGTTGCCACTCCGCGCGCGCAGTGGCTTCTTCGCCGATCAGATAAAGCTCGTGGGCGCGCTCGATGGCGGGAATGCCCGTGAGCGCTTCTACCTGTGCCGGATCGACCTCAATTGGCTTGTCGACCATTTCGTAGTCGCGTTCAAGGAAGTCCGCCGCCATGAATCCGTAAAAGCTGCGCAGCTCGGCGAGTGAGGCGTAGAGCTCACGTGCCTCGGCCTTCGATTCGCGGGTGTCCTTCTCCACCAGCATGCGTGCACGCCAGTATTGCCACCGCTCGCTGGTTTGCAGATCGGCAGGCAGCAGATCCAGCCACGTTTCCATGCGCGCCCAGTCCTGCTGCTTCAGGGCGTCGCGCAGAATCCAGCCGCCGAGCGCCTCGGAGATCAGCGCGGGGGTGGCTTGCAACAGGGTCTCCGCTTCGCTGCCGCGACCTTGTGTCAGTAGGCGCATGATGATGAAACGTTCCAGCTCGACTCGCTCCGCCTCGCTCAATGTCTGGTCGAAGTCGTCGCGCTTGAGCAAGGTCATGGCCTGCGTGGCATTGCTCTGCGCCAGCTGGCGCAGGCCGTGCAGAATGATCGCCTTCATCTCGGGCGTATCAACCGGCACCTGGAAGCCGGGCAGGTCGTGCAATGTCTGGGGCTCGCTGTCGACACGCATGTAAAGCTGCGCCAGCTCCTGCTCGCGGGCAGGCATCTGCCGGGCGATGTAGCCAGCCAGCGAGTCCTGATCGGCCTTCAAGGTCTTCTCGAAGCGCTGCCAGGCGATGTCCGGCGTGGGGTAACCTGCGGCGATCCAGGTCTTGAACACCGGGTCACACACATTGGGCTGCGACACCGAGACGTTCCAGAGCGGTGCTACGTCCTGCAGCGCGCTCGTGTCGCCGGTTTCAAGCCGCGCACGCAGGGCGTGACAGGTCAGCTCGGTCGTGGTGTTGGCTTTGTTGTGATGGGCCACAACATCGCTCCAGCGGGCTTGCTCCGCCAGAGCCAGCACCCATTCCTGTTCGAGGCGCTCCCCCAGATAGGTGCCGACGTTGCGGGTGAGGAATTCATCTACCGGTGTGTGATCGATGCCGGGAGCCGCCAGCTCGGCGATACGGTGGCTGAGGCTGGCGTATTCCAGATACGGGAGCAGGGGGTAGTCGTTCAGTTGTTCCACTACAGACCGGTATTCGAAACTCTGGGTTTGTGACGGGCTCTGCAGTTCAAGTGCCTGCAACTCCAGCGCCTGCAAGTACAGAGCGCGTTGAGCGGATCTGTCTTCTGCCGACCAGGCGGCATTCGCCAGCAGCAATGATGTGGACAGCAGCGAAGTCAACGACAGCGACGTCAACAGCCGCAGCGCGAGCATGGCGCGGCGCGTTGGGCGCTTCAATATCACTGTCATCAACATGGGCGGCCTCCTGGGTCGTCTGTGGTTTCATTATCTCGTCATTCTTTCCGATTGTCTCTTGTGCCGAGCAATTGCCAGCGATATTGTCCCTGCAGCTTCATTGCCAAAGATTTCACTGCAAATGACAAGAGCACACCATGACTGAGAAATACACCAATCTCCTTGCCAGACTGCACACAC
>JAUSMU010000352.1 GCA_030645995.1 Gammaproteobacteria bacterium
CATGGGCTCAGTATTGCCAATGGCGTCGGTGCCCGGGGTTACCCCGCAGCTGTCGGTGACATTCACGTCGCCAGCCAGCGCCACGGAACGGATGTCGATGGTCGCAGACTGCAGTTCGGTAAACGTATTCTCGTCGACAAAGTCTTCGACGGTCTGCAATTCCAGAGAATCGCCATTGGTCCGCAGAATCAGCGCGACATCGCTACGGCCGAGTGCCTGCTGCTGTGTCGAGCGAGCGAGGGTAATGATCTGATCGCGCACGACCGAGGCGTTGAAGATGTCGCCTTCGAGCATGCGACTCATGGCCACCGCCGAGATGATCCCTATGATAAAGATCGCGATGACCAGTTCGACCATCGAGAATCCACGTAGATGACGTTGAGTGAGGCGCATAGGTCTCGCACGGCAGTAGATTTGACCAGCGTATCGATTTACAAAACAAAACGCCCTTGAACTCATGAAGCTCAAAGGCGTCTCGTATCAAGCAGTTATGCTCAAGCCAGTCGCGCGGCGACGTTCGGAAAATCCGTCCGCAATTACGGCTGGTTCATCACGAGCGTGCCTGTGGAAACAGCACCTGTCGAGAAGTCGTAGGTAATGCTCGGAATTGTCACGTTAGCTGGAGATGCAGCGCCCGATCTGAATTGTCCGACATAGTAGTAAGTGCACGACACTGTCGACGCAGTCGGCGTCGCATTGTCTCTATTCAAGACGGCGATAAAATCGGCTGTTGTATCGGCCGCAGCGCGGGTCTCAACGATTGTTTCTCTCGCTGTCACTACGACGGGAGTCACACCAGTCGTCTCAAGATCATCGAGAATCGGACGCCCACCTGCTTGCAGGATAGATGCGTACACAGCACCGCAGGTAGCAGCAGTTGTCATGCTCGCACCAACTGTAACTGGAGTGATGCTACCGCGCGGATAACCAGTCGAGGAAGCATAGAGGTTAAAGCCCTCCGCATCCGTCACTGCCGTCAGTGGCTGACCTTCACCCACCCATTGAGCTCTGAACAAGGCAACGCCTGTACTGAACCCACCAGTAACAGCATCCACGACAGCTTCGTGAGCCTCATTTGTTACATCCATGAACCGCGGCAACGCAGTCGCAGTCAGGATACCGAGCAGGAGGATGACCACTACCAGTTCGATAATGGTAAAACCTGATTGTTTACGTTTTGCGTTCATCGCAGTCATGCTTTTCATAGTATTACACCCTTGGTCACTGACAGTTAAATCACTCAATTGAAACAGTTTGGATAATGCTTGGAACGTCTCGCTAAAATTCGCTTGCGTTTCCTTCATTGGTTCAAGCACTTGAAAAAGACTCTACACCTACTTTATCAGGCTCATTTGATGGCTATCCTAGCACCGGCACTGCACCTCTGCCAGACGAAAACCCACCTTTGAACCCGTTTCCTGCCTATTTATCCCTTTTTTGTCCCTTTTACCCTGCCCGGCAACCTCGCTATTGAGGCGGAACTTCGATACCTGACAACGAGATCCCTTGCGGATTCCAGTTATAGGGCGTGACAGGCTCCAGCACCAACCCTTCCCATTTTCCGCCTGTTGCGGCCGAGCCCCCTGTTCCTGTGACACTCAGTCCGGTCACCTGCCCTGCGTCAATTCCCAACCCCTCATCAGCCTTTTTAGCCACCTCGGAGTACTTGTTGATCACGCGGAAACGGATCGAATTCATGGAGCCAGAACCATCACCCGCCGCCGAATAAATCTGCAAGCCAGGGCTTGCGAGGTACACGAGCTGTCCGTTGTAACTGTCGAAGTACCAGGTCCGCCTCGGCATGTTGCCTTCGTCGACCAGCGAAAACGCCCCAGCATAATTCGTTGGTGTCTCCAACATGAGAGCCATTGGATTGCTGTTTTCCAATCGCCCCATTTCATCGAACGTGCCTCCAGCGATTCCATTCATCATCTGCAATGTCACGGCAGACTTCAATTGTCCCAATATCGAAAGAAAGTTGGCGCGCTCTGCATCAGCTGGGTACTGCTCAAAACGTCTCATCGATATCGAAAAAATAATCGAAGAGATCAACAGATACAGGATCAGCTCGAAGATGGAGAAGCCTCTCACCCTTCTTGCATTTTGAACGCTTATTTTACGGTATTTTCGCGTCACACTGATCTCTTATGTCTTAATTAAACTTGATGACGGTCACAGTTTTTCAATTAGTTTTGCAGTAATGCATAAGAATCAATCAACGAATCGCCGAGTTGAGGTCCCATATTGGCAGGAACACGCCCAGTGCCAGCACTAACACTATTCCTGCAATGAACATGATCAGAATCGGTTCGATGGCATCGCCAAGTTTCTTCAGGTCGTACTCCGTCTCTGTTTCATAAAAATCCGCGACTTCGGCCATCAGTTCATCAATGGTGCCGCTCTCCTCGCCTACTGCGATCATCTGCAACACCAGCGGCGAAAACATGTTGCTTTGTACTGCCGTATTGTAGAGCGACTCACCACGGGAGATGCTATCGCGCATCTTCAACACGCGATTGCCAATGTATTTGTTACCCACCGCGCCGGCCACGACCGCAAGACCCTGCACGATCGGAACCCCTGCCGCCATCACCATGCCAAAGGTGCGCGCAAAGCGCCCCAGAGCGATGCGCTCAAAGACGCCTCCGATCAACGGAATGCGCATCTTGATCTGATCCCAGGTGTGGCGCCCCACTTCTGAGTTGACCCAGTTGCGCAGTGCCAGCAAAGTCCCCACTATCGAACCGATAATGAGATACCAGTAGGCCACCACGAAATCCGAAACGCCGATAAGAATGCGGGTCTCCAATGGCAGTTCTGCGCCAAGCCGCTCAAACGTCTCGGAGAAGGCCGGAATCACGAAATAAGTAATGACACCCAGCGCCACTGCAATCGTTGCCATTACAAAAGTTGGATAACGAGTGGCACTTTTGACCTGCTTTTTGGTCTTCTTCTCCAGCTCCAGATACTTGCTGACCTCTCTGAATGCGAGATCGAGCTGGCCCGTGCTCTCGCCCACGTTGACGAGGCTCAAAAACAAGGGCGAAAAAAGTTTGGGATGGCGCCCCAGAGATGACGACAGGTTCATGCCGTTTTCCAGGCTCTTGCTCACGTCCGCAAGAATGCTCTTGAAACGCGGATTCTTCATCGATGCCTGCAACCCCGCGAGGGCGCGATCCAGCGGCAACCCTGCCTTGGTCAGGCTATACATCTGCCGGGAAAAGATGATCAACTCGTTGATGTCGATCTTTTTGGCAAAGAGAAATGTATTGAACTGCTTCGCGGCAGAAGGCTGAGCCAACTTGCGAGGCTGAGGCTTCTCGGCGCCACCGCTCTTGTCATTGGCCGCGTTCCTGCTGATCTTGATCTCGCGAATTTCTATGGGCGTGACCGCGCGACCGAACAGTTCGGTAGCCACCGCATCGGCAGACAAAGCCTCGACGTTGCCAGTCACCAGACTGCCCGCCCTGTCTCGACCTTTGTATTGATACATCGCCATGTTGAATCACTCTGCGTGCTTATTCGGGCGCACTAACCTCTAGATCACCAGCTTCGTCCACCTGTTCAGCCACCTTGAAGACTTCGTCCAGGCTGGTGATGCCTTTGCCCGCATCGGCCAATGCGCTCATGACCAAGGGAACATAACCATGACTGCGCCTTGCCGCCCGCACAAAATCCGAGGAATTCGAGCGCCGCAATGCATCTGCCATCTCGTCGTTGAGCACCAGCAATTCGAACACCCCGATGCGGCCACGGTAACCTGTATTGTTGCAGCGATGACAGCCGCTCGGGTTCTTCAATTTCATGGCCTTCGCCTCGGCCTCACCCAGCTGCTCCGCGAGCCAGATGGATTCCTGTGGCGACGGCAGGTAGTCCGTGTAGCAGTTGTCACACAGACGGCGCACCAAACGCTGCGCAACCACTGCCTTGATCGCCGTGGCCGCCAGGAATCCCTCTGCCCCCATGTCTACCAGACGCATGGCACTTGATACCGCGTCATTGGTGTGCAGGGTCGAGAGCACCAAATGGCCAGTCATCGCGGCGCGCAACGCAATTTCTGCCGTTTCGGTGTCGCGGATCTCGCCCACCAGAATAATGTCCGGGTCCTGCCGCAACGCTGCTCGCAGCACACGCGCAAAGGTCAGGTTGATCTTCGGATTCACCTGTACCTGATTGATGCGGTGCAATCGGTATTCTACCGGGTCTTCTACAGTGATGATCTTTTTGCCGACTTCGTTCAATTCCTGCAGCGCACCGTACAGCGTCGTGGTCTTGCCGCTACCGGTAGGCCCGGTGACCAGAATCAGACCGTGCGGCATGTGAATCAGCCTGCGGAAACGCTTCAGCACATCCTCTGGCATCCCCACGTTGTCCAGTTCCGCCGCGCCGTCGGTCTGATCCAGCAGGCGCATCACCACCGATTCGCCATGTTCGATCGGCATGGTGGAGAGACGCACGTCGAGCTTGCGATCCTTGACCTTCAGACTGAAACGGCCGTCCTGTGGCAGACGTTTCTCGGAGATGTCCAGCCCGGACAGCAGCTTCAGTCGCAATACCAGCGCGGGCGCAATGCGCCGCTCCTTCATCACCTGTTCCTGCAGCACACCGTCCACTCGCATCCGGATTCGCAGAACTGTCTCGTCAGGTTCGATATGAATGTCCGAGGCCCGCACCTGCACCGCATCCTGAAAGATCGACTGCAGCAGTTTTACAACCGGAGCGTCGCTGTCATCGGCCGCCGGTGTCAGCGAAGCGAGGTCAAAATTCGAATCGGTAAGCTCTTCATCGAGTTCTTCGGCGAAGCTGGCAATTTCTTCTGTGCGCCGGTAAACAAGGTCCAGCGTGCTGAGTAATTCACTTTCACGCACCACGGCCTGTTGAATCGGCTGTTGCAGTGCCCGCTCCAGCGCGTCGTACGCATAGATATCGGTCGGGTCTGCCATGCCCACCAGCAGATCGCCCTTCTTGTCGGAGAGGACGATGGCACGGTAGCGACGCGCCAGCGTCTCGGACAAGCGCTGCACCAGCTTGATGTCGAACTTGTAACGGCGCAGATCCACGAAGGGAATCTGTAACTGCGTCGACAGAAATTCGAGAAACTGCTCTTCCCCTATGTAGCCAAGACTGATGAGCGTACGCCCCAGCCGCAACCCGGTGCTCTTTTGTTTTTCAAGAGCCTGCCGAAGTTGAGCCTCGGTGATGACCTGGTTCTGAACCAGAAGGTCACCTATTCGCACCTTTTGTCTAACTGCTGCCATCAGCGCCTCAGTTCCGTCACGCGCTGTTCACTGCGCTGGCGCAATCCAGCACTCAGGCTGGAAAGATTCAATGCCTGCTGATACGCCTGCAGCGCCTCGGCCTCACGCCCCTGACCGTCCCAGGCGGCTGCGAGTCCGTACCACCACCGGGCCTCATTGCGATTCTGCTGTACCAGCGACTGATAACTCTTGGCCGCACTCGCAAAATCCATAGCCGACAACTGTGCTGTCGCCAGCAGATCGTGATATTCAGTATCTGTGCTGACGGGAGGGGCCTTATCGACAAGCAGCTGTACTGCCTCGGTTGCTTTGCCACTACCCAGCAGAAGACGCGCCTGCAACTTGCGATAGCCGACAAAATCGGGAGACACGGAAAGACCTTCGTGCACCAGCGTCGTGACGGCTGCAATGTCATTCTGTTGCAGCATCAATTTAGCGAGCGTCTCGCGCGACTGATGTGCCTGCGGGTTGGCGCCGATAAATCCCTGCAGCAGGGCGACGGCATCTGCGCGCTGATTACGGCCCCACAGTGTCAGAGCCTCCTGAGTCCGCCCTTTGTCCTGGTCTGCGAAACTCATTTCGGTAGGGCTGCGCATGGGGGCTGCTGCCTGTTGTGCGGCTAATTGATCACCCGCCTGCACCGCCGTATCGACGATCGCTTGATCGGCGGCAGCCGGGTCAATTGCAAGCGCGGTGGCAAACGCGGGATCGATATAGCTGGCATCGGCAGCCGGGCTGGCTGGCTCCACACCAATCGGAAGTCCCTGTGTCACGGACTGATCGATCAAGGGCAGTAACTGCTCGACTTGTGCCACATCCTGAACTGGAGTATCCGCAACAGCGGCGCGAACCGAGATCTGCGCCTGCGCATCCAACAGCGCACGATTCTGAGCTTCCAGCTCTTCCATGCGCTTTGCGATCACCGCCAGCTCAAGCTGCTCCGCGCTCTGAGCAGACGCAACAGGAGCCGAAGGATTCGCAGTGGCGATGTCCGCAACAGCGCTGCGGTCGGCCATAGCCTGCTGCAAGGCTCCCTGCAAAGGCAGCTCGGGAAATGCTGCAGGTTGACGGAAATACTGCAAACCCAGGAAGGCGACGGCCGCAGCGAGCATAAGCAAGCCCACGACGCTCAGCAGCATTTTCAGATTTCTGCCGGCGCTGGTCGAGTTAGACACCGGCACCAGCTTTTCAGCACCAAGCCCGGCACCCGTCGGAACTCGTCGACGCTGGTCCAGATCACGCAGCATGTCATTGACTAAACTCATCTCCTGGTCCTCATAGGTAATAGCTCACCAGGTAGAAAAGCAGTGCGGCTCCGGCAATGGCAGCGACTCCCGCAGCCAGCATCGGCTTGTACGATGCCGCAGGCACGATGACACCTTCAGTATCTTCGGCAGCACGTCGCACATGATCAAGATCAATGGTGCGCTCACCCTTGCCGAACGCCGCCATCATTGCTTTGTGCGAGAGGATATTGACCAGACGCGGAATCCCCTTAGTGGCACCATAGAGGTAGTTGAGTGCGCGCTTGCTGAAAACCGCTGGCCCGTTGTAGCCCGCAGTAGCCATACGGTGCGTGACATAACGTTCAACACCGTCACGATCCAGCGACTCCAGACGATAGGAAAATGTAATGCGCTGCTGCAGCTGACGCAGTGATTGCTGAGCCAGCTGCTCATCCAGTTCCGGCTGAGCAAAGAGTACCACCTGGAACAGTTTGACTTTTTCGGTCTCGAGATTCGTCAGCAGACGCAAGGCTTCCAGCGTCTTTTCCGGCATCGCGTGTGCTTCGTCGATAAATAGAATGACCTGCTTGTTCTCGGCAGAGAGCTCCATGAGCCTGCGGGTAATTCTCTTGAGCAAGCTGTGGTGACCGGTATCGGCATCAGACTCCAGCCCAAGTTCTTCTGCAAACGCCAGGAACAACCCTTTCGGGCTCAGCACGGGGTTGGCGATGTAGGAAGTGACGTAAACATCCCCTTTTTCTTCCAGCGTGTTGAGTACCTTGCGACACAGCATGGTCTTGCCGGTGCCTACTTCCCCAACCACTTTGATAAATCCTTCCCGATTGGCAATGGATACCATCAACATGTTGTAAGCCTTGTGATAGCTCGCCATGTTCAGGAAGAACTGGGTGTTTGGCGTCAACGAGAAAGGCAGCTCATTTAATCCAAAGTGTTCAAGATACATAGTGTTCACCAAATACGTTTGACGGGATCACTGGAACGGGTTGATGTCTTGGTTGAGCTGACGGAATCGATCGCTGCTGTCGCGGATAAAACGTTCCTCGGTATCTGGCGACGCGATTACGGGTCGCAGCAGGATAATAAATTCACTCTTCACTGTCTGGCGACGCCGCTGATCGAACGCCACACCAACCACCGGGATGTCGTTTAACACGGGAACGCCTGCCACATCCTCAACGCTACGCTCGTAGGCCAGCCCGCCGAGTACGACAATTTTGCCGTCCTCGCCACGGATAACGCTGTCCAGCTCGCGTACGGATGTGCGAGCCAGCGGGATCTGCTCTCCAGAGATCGATTTGCTTTGTTCTACCACCGTGCTGATGGTGGGATGGACATGTAACGTAATTCTGCCTTCGGCACTTATTTGCGGGGTAATATCCATAGAGATGCCAGAGAAAAAGGGCTGCAAACTGGCGCTGTTGCTCGTTGTCGTGGCGGTCCCTCCTGCAACTGTCGTAGCATTCATTCCAGTCTGGAAAAATTCCTCATCGCCGTCCTGGAATACTGCCTTCTGATTATTCATCACCTTGAGGCTTGGGCTGGACAAAACTTGCGTCGTACCGCGCGATTCCAAAAGCTGGAATACCGCATTGAAATCAGTAAAGTTGGTAGCAATCGACAACGGACCGGAAATCCCCTGGATATTCGAGCCTCCGGTGGAGCCAAATTGTCCGGTAACAGTGTTATCAGTCAACTTCTCACCACCAGGACCGAAGGTGTCAAAATCGATGGCAGACTGGAAGCCCTTATTCAAGATAACCTCCAGGAACTGCACCTGAATGGTAACTTCGCGACTTAAAATGTTCTGCGCCCTTGCAATATAGTCGGCAACTCGATCCAGCTCAGCGGGCATTGCGGTGACCATCACGAGGCCAACTTGAGGCTGCACGACCACACTCCGGCCTTCTGCGGTTCCGCTGCTGCTACTGCTGCCGCCCGCTCCCAGACCGGCGAGCAACCCACTGCCTCCACCACTTTGAGAGGAATCATCGTCGCGCTGCACGGGCGCACCGATCATAGTCGCGATCACCTCTTCGAAGTCCTCCCAGAAATTGGACTCAGTCTGCGTGGAGACTTGTCCGCCCGCGCCACCACTGGTGCCGGTGCCCGTATTGTTGCTGTTGTTGCCGTTGTTGTTATTCGTGCCATTAGTGTTGTTATTGAAATTGTTATTACTTGCACCGCTATTATTGAAATTGCCATTGTTATTGTTGTTGTTATTGTTGTTGCTCTGACTTCCTGAGCTGGCAGGTGTTACCTGCACGGAAGAAGAACCCACGCGAGTAATATTCAAATAATCCACTGAAAAAATGCGCGTCTGCAGTCCAGCTGGCTGAATCCGATAGATGTTGCCGTTGCGCGTGACCTGGTAGCCATAGGTCTCCTGCACGGCAAACATGACCTCTTCGATGGTGACATCGGGCAGCGACAGGCTGATCTCACCCTCAACGTCCGGGCTCACTGCCACACCATACTGAGTGCCCGCAACCAGATTGGAGAAAAATGACTGGGCCGATTCGCGATTCGCAACAATGTTGAAACGGTCTTCTACCGGCGTCAGGAGCTCGTCGTTGATGGTCAGCGCTGGCAGTATCTCGTTGATGATGTCCTGCGACGGCGCTTCCGGCACTACTATCAAGGTCTCGGCCGCTTCATCCAGCACATCTTGAATGCTGGACAGCACGGAATCTGGGGGCGTGCTCTGCTGACTGGCCCCACAGGCGGCCAGCAGCATGAATACCATCGGCGCCGCCAGTGCGCGCAATGCTGCAGGGGCTGCTTTGGGCAGCGATTCCAGCAGAGGTATCCATATGGTTGATCTGATTAACATCAATTCTCCGGTCTTGCTTAAATCCTGTATGGCTCGCATTCGTCAATCCACTCTGGCTTTGACTGGCGCAGTGAAGTTCGACACGCGTTGCTCCTGACCATTCACAAGCAGCGTCACGCCATCGGCATCAATACTGACCACCGTTGCCTCTCCTATCACATCTCCGGGCGCCACCAGTTGCTGATTGACCATCGCAACAGGACGTTCACCACCCGTGCGAATGAAGCTCACGGTATAGCCACTGGACACTATGTCCCCCAGTGCCCCCGCACCGAACGCACTCAAATCGTCCAACCCCGTACGCAGGCCATTACCAAATCCGCCAAAAGCATCCATCAGGCCGAACAAAAAGCTTCCGTCTGCCGCCACTCTGACTGAGGCGGGTCGCGTGGGGTCACGCAGCTCCTCATCACCAAAAAGTTCAGCGCTTGCCAAAGAGGCGCCAGTGAGAACCAGAATGCCTGCCGTCCACACAGCGCCGAACCGCAAAGCTCGTTTACTGCAGCGCATGACTTTTCGAGTCGCTTGTTCAGACACCGATAAATCCCTCTTCAGAACTCAGCGTGTGCAATTCGATCTGCACTCTCGCTTCCGGCCATTCCAGCTGTTCATAGCTAATTGAATCCCAGAAGAAATTCTCTTCCATAGCCTCCAGAAACAACAGGTAACGCAGGGTGCTGAAATAGTCCCCCTGGAATTCCAACACCAGGCGATGCCGAAATACCTGCAGCCCGAGCGCTGCGGCTACCGGTGCTCCCACGTCTGCTGCAATATCGGCAACCTCATTTACTCCTGTCAGCGGCTCAGGATCACGGTTTTCAACACGGACCAGTTTCAGACCGGGCTGGGCATCCAGAACTGTCGTCAGCACCTGCGTCATCGCATTCGGAGAAACCAGATTGCCCGCGAGAGATTCGATGCCGGTCTGCGCCTCTTCCTGTTCCTGCATTATTTCCTGCAGACGCGTCCTGACGAACGCATCCGGGTCTTCCACCCCGCTCAGACGCAGCACTTCCGCTCGCGTCTGTTGCTCAATGATTCTTGTGTTTCCCGTTTCAATCTGACGCTCAAGCCCGGCGATTTCCGCCCTTATCGGCTCAAAGATCATCGTCAGATACAAATAGACGACCCCACCAACGCCAAGCAAGGCCAGCACAATTTTCTCGGCCTGTGGCCGTTCATCGAACCAGGTGGTGAATCTGGTAATGGCCTCTCTCGGCTTCATCGACGTGTCTCCAGTTCGAACTGGTACAACTCGACCCCTTCCAGACCCTCGACCGGCGTCGTATTGACCCGATTTCCCAGGAACTTGGAAAAATTCCTTTCTCGCAGCGGGCTACTACCGTCAGAAAGACGACCGATAAAGTTGGGCACCATCGCACTCTGGTGGGCCAGACCCTTGATGTAGACGCTCTCGCCCCCCCCGGTCATGTTGAATGCGGTCAACCAAAGTCCATCGAAAGACGCTCGCGACAGATCTTTGATGTGCTCGGAAAAACCGTCAATATTGCCCAGATTGGTATCACTCAAAAAATTGAGCAGCTCGCGCGACTCGGCCAGACGCTGCTCGCGCTGCTCCAGTTCTCGTGCCAGCTCCGGATCACTGCCACTGCGGGCCACTTCCTGTTGCAGCGCGTTCGTACTGGTTGTCAGCTGCTCCAATTCTCCTGTAACACCCGCGAGCTCGCCCCGCAGTCCAGCGCGCTGCACAAAATTACTGGCCGTGGTCGCAATGATGATTACCAGTACCGCAGCACTCACCTGCAACACGCGAATGCCGGTCAGCCACTCATTCTGCGGGCGAAACTCGGGTAAATATAAATTGATCTGCTGGTTCATGCGCTCACCGCCGCCTGATCCGCCCGCAACGCTGCCCCGATGGCCACCATGCAGGATTGCTGAAGCTGAGGCTCGATACCTTCTGCATGATCGAGCCTTGACGCGTAATCCAATACGCTGACCTTCACCGACATGACCTCGCTGAGGCTGTCTGCCATTTGTTGCGTATCTGATACTCGCGGAGCCAGATACATCTGCGAAATGGGATTCTGCGCCATCTGGCTTTCGTAGTAGTCCAGCGAACGTTGTATCTCCAACACCAGACGGTCCCGCAGCGATTCCCAATCCGGGGAATCCATCACGTTGTTGTCCAGTTGCGTGTTGATCTTGCGGGTCAAATAGAGCTGACCGGCTCGACTCATGTTCAGTGTGCTGCCCGCTTTGCGCAGATCCATGAACGCCAGGCCGTGCTCATCGTTCAGAAACTGGCTGGAAATATTACGCATGACCAATTCAGGAATATCGATGGAGCTGAGGCTGAGATCACAACGTGACACCAGCTCGACAATACTCTCGATGCGCGACTTCTGGGCGGCAACGACATAGAGCATCTTGGAGCGCCCCTGGAACGCATCCTCAGGAACGGGAAAAACATCGATCGCCGCATCTTCAGCGGGGATATCGAGAAGATCCTTGATCTTCCAGCGCACGGCAGACTTCAACTCCTGCGGCTCCACGGGCGGCGACTCGATCAGATACAGGTTGTAGTCGCGCGGCGTGAGCACGTAGTTGCAAGGTGCGCCTTTGAGTTCCTGTCCATCCACATACCGGCTCAGAATCTCGCGCGCCTGCTGCAATGAGGGCAGCTCCAGACTGGCGCACTTTTCCAGAAACGGGTTGGCGCTATCCCGGGATATGCGCCTTGATATCTGTGCCAGTGAAATTCTCTCATCGCTCACGGAAAGGCCTACCAATCCGGCAGATTGCGCTTTCTTGTTGAAGAATTTCAGCACTGACCAATCCTGTTACTGTCGCGAATTAACGTCCCGGGCATCGGGCGTTCATGCCTGCAAATGGCACCTTTGTAGAACCACACAGGCAGGGCATACCCAGCCCATGGCCAAAGTTCTTGAATTATATCGTTTAAGTCTATAAATTCTATAAAAAAATCTGCCATATACGGGTACATTTGGGGTCAAATTTCGCACAACCCAATTCAGCCCGACAGATTCATAAGATTAAATATT
>JAUSMU010000359.1 GCA_030645995.1 Gammaproteobacteria bacterium
CTACAACAACCAGCGCATTCAGGTGTTCGACACGGAAGGCAACGTGCTGCGCGAGATGAAGGGCTTCGGCTCACCCATGGCGATGTGCATCACCCCGGGACCGGAGCAGGTGATGTATGTCTCCAACTCCAACCCGCCGGATAATCTCGACGTGGCTGGCGAGATCTACAAGATGCGCCTGGACGGCACCATCATCGGCAAGTTCGGCAAGGCCGGGAAGGACATCGGTGAGTTCGGCACGGTGAATGCCATTGACTGTCAGGAGGAGAACAACCTGCTGGTAGGTGAAACGGGTAACTGGCGTGTGCAGAGAGTGACACTGCAGCCCTGATCGGTTCTGTGTAAATTTGGGGTCAGAGTAAAAATACAGCGCTGTATTTTTACTCTGACCCCAAATTTATCGCGGGCAGGCCCGCTCCCACAGGATGGGTTAATTAATTGTCCAGGCTGAAGACGTACACCGCATTGCCGCTGGCAGGATGACGGATCTCCGGAGTCACAATCGCGGGAACCTGACGCGGGCTGGTGCCGCCAACCGCCGCAGTGACAGCGATGTATTGCTTGCCATCAATGGCGAAAGTCAGTGGATGGCCCTGCACGGAGGTGCCCAGACGGGTCTCCCACAGAATCTCTCCCGTTTCCACGTCGAAGGCGCGGAAGCGACGGTCCAGGTCGCCGACGAACAGGATGTCGCCAGCAGTCGAGAGCACGCCGGTCAGGAAGGACGCGCGCTGTTCATAGCTCCACTTCTCCTCCAGAGTTCTGACATCGTAAGCGGCCAGCTTGCCAACATTGCCATCGGAACCCGGCATCTCGAAGAAGCGTCGGCTTGCTGCCACGCCACCCGAACCCGGTACCAATTCGACTGCACGCGCCGCGTTCTCCAGACAGGTCTGGCTCATCGGGGCAATCAGCACACCGCTGGGCTCGTGATAGCTCATGGAGTGCCAGTCTTTGCCGCCAGTGCTGCTCGGACAGGCCGAGGTCCACTCGTCCAGTTGCGCGTTGATGATGTCATCGCGATACGTGACCGCACCGGTTTCGTAATCGATGTGGCTGAAGGCATTCTGGAATATCGTCTCGGTGAGGCCGATGAACTCGCCGGACACGCGGTCATTTTTCCAGAGGATGCCGTGCTTGCCGAGTGAGAACACGGTCTTGCGGCCGTCGATGTCGATCAGGATGCGCTCGAACACCTCGTCCAGGTCCAGCGCCTCACCAGGCACGTGTTGGAAATGCCAGTTCAGTTCGCCAGTGTCCACATTCAGAGCAATGGTGGAGTTCGTGTACAGGCCCGCATCATGAATGGACATGTGTCGGCTGACGGGCACCCAGGGCTTGGCCTGCGCCGTGCCCCAATAGGTCAGCTTCAGGTCCGGATCATAGCTGCCGGTGATCCAGGTCTCACCACCCTTGCGGTAGATATTGTCCAGTCCGCCCCAGGTCTCGCCACCCGGATACTCGGAGTGCGCCACCGGGTTGAACTCCCACAGCCGCTCGCCGGTATTCACGTCGTGCGCGGTCATGAAGCACTGTTCTTCGATATAAGTGGCACAGCCCGCGAGGCCCAGAATGATCTTGCCATCGGCGACGATCGGGCCGCTGGAGTTCGCGAACCCTTTGCTGTTGTCAGCGACGACTGTTTCCCATATTTTCTCGCCGGTGCGGGCATCCAGCGCCAGCAGACGGGCGTCGGTGGTGGCGTGAATTATCTTGTTGTCATAGATGGCGATGTTGCGCATGTCTTCGCGGGTGGCGGGCCCGGCGCGGTGTTCCCAGATCAGCTCGCCGGTAGCAGCGTTGAGCGCCTGAATGATATTGCTGGTGTTGATCAGGTACATGATGCCGTCATAGACCAGCGGCGCGGGCTCGGAAGCCCCCTCGTGCATGTTCCACACCCACTCCAGCTTCAGGTCTCCGACGTTGCGACGGTTGATCTGGTCCAGCTCGCTGAAGCTCCAGGCCTGATAGTTGCCGCGCATCATCAGCCAATCCGAGGGATCGGGATTGCGCATCATCTCGTCGGTGATCGGAACAAAATTTTCCACGGTACCGGCCACCGTGACGCCGAGAGGCTCGGGTGCCGCAGCGGGGCGCTGTGGTGCACCTCCGGTGGCTGCCGCTTGAATGCCACTGCCGACCTGCGCGGTGGTATTGGCACTCAGTGCCGTAGTACCTGCTGTAGCGCCGTTCACCTGCATGATGTACGCAACGATGTTGCCGACCGTCTCATCGGACAATTGCGTCGTGCTGCCGGGAGGCATGGAGGATTTTACCTGGCGGAACAGATCACCCGCCGCGCGGGTGCCCCAGCGTGCGAGGAAGGGCGTGCCGGCCAGCAGTGGTGCCGTCGGGGTTCCCTGCAATTGTGCGCCGTGACAGGCGGCACAGGTGCTCTGGAACAGCGCCGCGCCCGCACTGGCTTGTTGGGCTGTGAAAGCGCCGGTGGCTGCGCCTGCCTGAGCACTCGCCTGGCCAGCGTAGCCGGCGAGCAGCACGCTGAGCAGAGCGGTGCCGAGTTGTCCCTGCAATCGGTTCGGTCGAGAGAAGATCATGGGATGCCTCTGTTCTTGTTGTTGGCGTGTTTGTTGCCGTGTTTGTTTAAAAGGTTTGGGGGCAGCGCGCTCAGTGCATGAGCCAGCCGCGGATCTCGCCCGTGGGATTGGTTTCACTGTGAATCTGCACATACAGGCTTTCCGCGTGCAGTGCGGCAATCAGCTCCGGAGTCAACGTCAGCGTGCCGCTGATAGTGCCACTGGTTGCACGCGTGGCATCGATCGTCAGCACCACGGGACCGGGCTGGGCCTTGGGACCCTGATGAATGTGCGCGGTAGTCACGGGGGAGCTCAGGCCTGCGAATTCGCCGCTGATCGTCAGCATGTTGCCGCTCAGCTCGGCCCGCACCTCACCCTCACCGGTGATGGTGGCGACGGTCTGTGCTGTGCGAGGCATTGGCGAGAGTCTGCCGCGCAAGTTATTACCCATGTTCTGAGAGTAGGAGGTGGTGCTGAGAAGGGCGATGCACAGACCCAGCAGCAGGACAGACAGAGTGCCACCGTGGCGGCGAGAGAGGGTACAAGAGAGAGTAGAGATGTGGTTCATGACAGACCTCGATTATTGTTTTGCGGCATTATACTCACGTTCTGCAGCGAGCTGCGAGCCCGGGATTTTGCGCGTCTCCCGGCGCTACTGGCGCTCCACGGCTCGTCATCCTCACGGCATGATTGACTCGCGTGGCGCCTTGTCCAACTCTTTGATGAAGTAGGCCAGGAAGCGTGCCATGCGCTCCAGCCCGGGCACAGAGATCGCTTCCAGAACCTCACCGCTGGTGTGATACAGGGGCGGCGCCTGCATGGTAGTGACAATTGGCGCGCTCAAATCGCGATAACCGCCCCCTTCACCACTGGCCATCGTCGAAGTGCCGGACACGAAATTGGTGCCGTAGCGCTGCACGCCCTCGACAAACAGTCCTTCGATGAAAGGCGCGCTATTGGTGATACCCGCTACGATCGGCGCCTCGCCCACATCCGCGATGTACTCGCGATAGCCATCCTCGAACTGGCTGCGTGCCGGTGAGAAATTGCGTTGTGCCACGTGTTCGATATTCAGCGCCACGACGGTATTGGCGGCAAGCTCGGGATTCAGCGCGATGAAATTGCTCGGCCCGTTCAGCCCGGAACTGTGGTGTCCCGCGCTGGCAACGAATACAAACGTGCGTGAAGGTTGGTTCTCTGGTTTCGCAAAATGGCGGGCCAGTGCGATCTGTACCGCCACGCCGTCACCGTTATCGCCCGCGCCATCAAACCAGGCGTCGACGTGGGCGTTGATGACAATGACTTCCTCGCTGTCTCTTCCTGGAATCACCGCGACGCCATTGGTCGCGCTCAGATTCGTGAAGGACTCTGTCTCCAGCGTCAATTCCGCCTGCATGACATCGAGCGCCCCCGCCTCGGCTGCTTTATTCAACGCCGCCTCCAGGAAAGTGCCATCGCGGCCGCCGACATTGAAGCAAGGGCCACCGCAGTTGTTGAAGTCCTTGGCCATTTCATTGCCGGGTTGGTCCATGATGTTGATCACGGCGATGGCGCCGCGTTTGAACATGTCCTGCGCGCGCGGCACGGTGGTTTCACGCTCAAACACCATATGGGCCTGCGGAGTGACCTGTTGCACCGCGATCTTGCCGCGCACGTCGATGTGCGCCAGCTCTGCCGGGCTGCCCTCGCCGACGTATACCAGCGTCCCGCTCAGGCGGCCATCGGGCAGCCGCGAGGGTGACAAGGGCATCGCCGTTTCCAGCACAACATCCTGACTGCCAGGGCCGAAGGCGGCATTGCCTTTGATGCGCAACTCCCATGACAGGGGCATCCAGAAGGAGGCATTCGGGCTCTGCTTGAAGGTTTGAATCCTGGTATCGGCGATGCCAGTGGCCTTGAATTGTTCGACGACCCACTCGACGGTGCGTGCACCAGACGGAAAGCCGGAGATGCGGCCCCACAACTGACCACTGCCGATTTCACGCTCGGCGCGACTCTGTTTGGAAAATTCCACGACACTCACCAGATCTTCCCAGATGGCCTCGCCTTCCAGTTCGGTAAAACGCTCTTCTCCCGCCGGCACCATTGCCGGCGTGGGTCCGCGATCACCGACGATGGCGGGCAGCATGTGCGGTTGAAAGGGTGGCGGCAACATCAGGCCGAACCAGGGGGCGTCGTCAGTGGCGGCGCCGGACTGAGGTTGCGCTTGCAGTTGTAGAGTGGGGACGCTGAGTATGCCCAGACACAACAGTGCCGCGGACAGAAAATGGGCGACGCGACGACGATGGATATTGCAGACATCGGTGTGCATACAGGAGTCTCCGTGTTGTTCTTATGGTTTTTGTTCTTATGGTTTTTGTTTTTACGCAGGGCCCGGATTATGTAGGGTTTGCCATATGATGACCAGAAGTGGCAAAAAACGGCCCGCTACAAGGAGCTGTTTTCCAGACAGTGCGTTGTCATGATCAAAGTGTCGCGGCTTGCGGTGATTGAACGGGCAAATCAAACCTTATATGATCCATCCCGTTCATACGCGCGGCGTACCTGCTGATTCAGCACGGGCGCATCCTGTCCCGGCCACCGGCAAGACTGCGGAGCCAATCCGAAAAGACCATCATCATGGCTCGTTTCCATCGTCAAATTTCGACTCTCGCTCGCCGCCTTCTGTGGCTGGGTCTGCTGGTTCTGACTCTTGTTGTGCGTGTGGGCCATGCCGTCACCCTCGATGAAAACACCGGCGAGATTCTGCCGGGCGATGCCATGACTCTGGTCGAGGATGTCTCCGGCAACTGGGCTCTCGAAGATGCGATTGCAGCACTGCAAAGCGAGGGCAAAGTATGGAACGGGCCGGGGTTTCCCGTGCTGGGATTTACGAGCTCCGCCTACTGGGCATCGGTGACCATCGACAACGCATTCGCCAGCGATCAGGAATGGCTGGCGAAGTTGAAGTTTGCGACGATCGACAGGTTCGAACTGTACTATCAACTGCCCGATGGTACCTGGGTCCACAAAGCCGCCGGTGACACGTTGCCGTTGGCCAATCGCGACATTGATCACCACTCGATCATTTTTACCGTGCCGATATTTGCGGGGCAGACGCAAACTCTTTATTTCCGTGTCCAGAGCGCCGGCTCGGTGCAATTGCCTGTCTCGTTAATGAGTCTGGAAGAGTTTCAATTGCAGTCCAAGACTGAGTTTTTCTGGGCCGGTGTTTACTACGGTCTGGTCCTGATCATCGCGCTGTACAGTTTCTTCATCTGGGTCTCGACGAAGGATCGCAGTTATCTGTATTACGTCCTGTTCCTGATTTCCGGCGGCCTCTACTCGTTCGCCTTTCAGGGCTTCGCCTATCAATATCTGTGGCCGGACAATCCCTTCTGGGCCAACCGCAGCATCCTCCTGTTGTGCGGACTTGCCTCCGCATCGGGGCTGATGTTTATCCGCTACTTCATTGAAGTGAGCAAGGTGAATCAGGCGCTCGACAAACTCTTGCACTGGATGGCGCTGGTGTCGCTTGCCTATTCAGTGCTTTGCATCGTTCTCCCCTACTTCGTGCTGAGTCGTTTCCTGGTTGTAATGACGCTGACGAATCTGGTTCTGATCACCTATGTGGCCTGGAAGATAATGAAACGCGGGTCGCGCTCGGCCGCATTTTTCGTGGGCGCCTGGTCCTTCCTGATGGTCAGTATTTTCATCGAAGTCGTGCAGCGCATCGGCGTCAACTTGCCTCCTCTGCTGGGTTATCACAGCCTGCAGTTCGGCATCTCGATCAGCGTGGTGTTGTTGTCCCTGGGGCTGGGCGATCGCATCAATTCGCTTATCAAGGAATACAGCCTGGTACAGAATGACATGCTCAAGGCGAATCAACTGAAGATCGAGGCGCTGCAGAAGGCCGACGATGTGAAGGAAGAGTTCATCGCGAATGTCTCTCATGAATTGCGCACGCCACTGACCGGCATCATCGGACTCTCGGAAATTATTCTCGAAAACAAATCCGGAGCGCTGGAAGAAAGCGTTCGCGAGAATCTCAACCTGATCAAGATCAGCGGGCAGCGGCTGGCCAATCTCGTGAATGACGTCATCGATTTTTCCGCCATCAAGAACGGCCATCTTGAGCTCAACAAACGCGCCGTTGATCTGAAGAGCATCTGCATCCTGGTCAACAAGATGTGTCGTCCGCTGATTGGCAGCAAACCTATTCAGCTGGCCGAGAGCTATCCGGACGATCCTGTCATCGTGCTGGGTGACGAGGATCGCCTGCAACAGATTCTCTTCAATCTGGTCTCCAATGCCATCAAGTTTACGCAGCGCGGCTGGGTGGCTGTGTCGATCGAGATTATCGATATCGATGCCCGGATCATGGTGAAAGATACCGGCATCGGCATTTCCAAGGATCAGCAGTCGCGCATTTTCAATCGCTTCTACCAGATCGATTCTGCCGCCAGCCGGGAAGAAGGCGGCACGGGATTGGGGCTGGCAATTTCGCAAAAGCTGGTGGAGCTGCACGGCACAGAAATCATCCTGCGCAGCAGCCCGGGGGAGGGCTCCACGTTTTACTTCGATCTGCCCTTGTTGAGCGACAAGGACAAGGTAGAGCTAGGCAAGAACAAGGCCCAGAAGAGGCTCGCCAGTGAAGGCGCGGAACGATTCAACGGATTGGTGCAGAGTGCGCCGCCCATTGTGGATCGTCGCAGTCGCCGTGCGGATATCGACGCTGGTATCGATATCGGTATTGGTGAAGGAGCCGCCGTTGCGCTGCCGGGGAGAAGACGCAAAATCCTGGTGGTGGACGATGAATATCTGAACGTGCGCATCGTTCAGGATCACTTGTCAGGTTCTTACGACATTGTCAGCGCACTCAATGGCCACGATGCGCTGGAAATTCTCGCCGCAGAGCGACCTGATCTAGTGGTGCTCGATCTGATGATGCCGATCATGACAGGCTTCGAACTCTGCCAGCGCATTCGCGAGCGCTACAGTATGGATGAGCTGCCGATTGTGATTCTAACGGCGAAAAATCGCGTCGAGGATCTGGTGAAAGGCCTGAACCTGGGCGCCAACGATTACATCAGCAAGCCGTTCAGCAAAGAAGAGCTCAAGGTGCGCATCGGCAAGCAATTTGAAATGCTCAACCTGCTGGAGATGCGCCAGGAAAACCAGCGGCTCAACTGGCAGCTGCAGAAATATCAAGACAACGAGAAAAAACTTCGCGACCGTGAGACACGCTTGGCGAAGATGCTGGATGTGACGGGTGACGCGCTGGTCTCCCTCGATGAGAGTGGCATCGTGGTGTACGTCAACAAGCCTGCGGAAAAATTGCTGGACGTGAGTGCTGCCGAGTATCAGAACGAGCCACTCAGCCACCTGATCGACTCACTCTCACAGCGCTGCGCGGATGTCGCCGAGATATTGAATTTCCCGTTCCGCGAGACCGTGATTTCTGCTGCCGACACGCCCACGTATTTCAGAATGACGTTGCAGCATCCCGCAGAAAATGGTGTCGCCGCCAGGCAAGAGGAGATTCGCGTGTGCGTGTTGCCGCTCAGCCTCGATCAGGAGTTTTATCTGTTGATGTTCCAGCGCGTCGATGTGGCGGGGGCAGTGGTCGATGACGAAGAGGCAGTGCAGGGCTCATTGCCGGCCTTGATTACCCAGATCAATCGCAACGTGGAGCGCACCCAGGAACTGACCCAGTATCTGGCGCGCATCACGCCCGAAGACCTGCAGACACATCGTCATCTGTTCAACGATCTGGAGAGTGTGGATCGCATCATTCAGAGTCTTTCCGGCACTTTGCCCGAACAGGGCGATGACGAACAGCAGTATCGCGAGGCGCTCGTGAAGCTGATGCAGGATTGCCATTACTACTGGCAGAAGGTCACCGGTGAGTCGATCATCGAGCTGGCCGAGAAAAGCCGCATCTGGAGCGTCAGCATCGACAACGGCCGTCTGCGTACGCGCTCCATGAACCGTTACCTGTCCATCGACAAGCTGCCGAGCAACCCACGCTGGCGCCAGGTCGCCCGAACAGCCTACTTCGTGCTGTCCAAGGTCGCGCACGATCCGGAGGCCAAGAGCGCGCTGGAAAAATCTGTGACGCGGCTGCAGGACATCGTGGAAGCAAAAGCTTTGACATAGCGATGGGGTTATCACACTGACTGTGGGAGCGGGCAGGCCCGCTTCCACAAAGGAATTATCATGCCCCTTGCACATCCCCTCACCACCTCCCGCTGCTTCGATGGCGAACAGCGCCGCTACCAGCACGACTCGGTGGTGCTGAACTGCACCATGAAGTTCTCGGTGTTCCTGCCGCCGCAGGCGCTGCTCGAAAAGCCACAGCGCGTCCCGGTGCTGTACTGGCTCTCCGGCCTCACCTGCACCGATGAAAACTTTGTACACAAGGCCGGTGCGCAGCGACTTGCTGCAGTGCTCGGCATGGCGATCGTGACACCCGACACCAGCCCGCGCGGCGACAAAGTGCCAGGAGCTCCAGACAAGTCATGGGATCTGGGGCTGGGCGCCGGCTTCTATGTCAACGCCGTGCAGCAGCCCTGGGGCACGCACTACCAGATGTATGATTACGTGGTGAATGAACTGCCGACACTGGTAGAGGCGCACCTGCCTCTCGACGCCGAGCGCCGCGCGATCTCCGGGCACTCAATGGGCGGCCACGGCGCGCTTGTTGTCGCCCTGCGCAACCCCGGCCGCTATCGCTCGGTCTCTGCGTTTGCGCCCATCGTGGCGCCTTCCCAGTGTCCATGGGGCCGCAAGGCATTTGGTAATTATCTCGGGAATGACGAGCATGCATGGGCGCAATACGATGCGACGGCTCTGCTGCGCCAAGTTCAGGAACGCTTACCGATGCTCATCGATCAAGGGGAAGCGGATGGGTTTTTGCAGCAACAACTGCAACCCGAGCTGCTGCTGCAGGCAGCCAGGGATTGTGACTATCCGATCCAGTATCGCAGCCGTCCTGGCTACGATCACAGCTACTACTTCATCGCGACGTTCATCGAAGAGCATCTGCGCTTTCACGCCGCGCATCTGGCGTGAGAGCGCCGCGCATCACTTGCGCTGCAGTTCGAGAATATGCGTGGGCGCACCATCCATGCTGACCTGATTCTTGTCTGCCCAATATTGCTGCAGACCCGCGTCGCCCTTCTTCGCTGCCCACTCGGTCAGCAGCTCTCTGTCGGAGACATAGTCGAACGAAGGCACCGCCATGCCACAGGAGCTTTGCACGAGCTCGATGCTGACATCGAAAATCTGGCGGGCACCGGGATTGGGCTTGAACAGCGCGTAGAGCGCATCCCAGTCTGCATCGCCCTGGTGAATGACTCGCGCAGTCCCGTACAGACGCAGGATCAACGGCGCTCCTTCGAAGGAGCAGAACATGATGGTCATGCGGGGAAGCTGCTGGACGTGAGCGGATGATTCATTGCCACTGCCCGTCACGTTCAACCACACCACGCGTTTGCTGTCGATTACCCGTAGCGCATCCATCCCTTTCGGAGAGACGTTGACGCGGCTGTCTGCCGTCGCGGTGCCAATGAAGAATATCTTCTGGTCTGCGATGAACTGTCGGTGTTTGTCGGAAATTTCCTGATACTGTTGCGCCATGTCGGTCTCCTGCCTTTTTACAAAACTCTTGTTATAAAACAAGCGCCCGCCAATCAAGGTTGGCCAGCCACAGCATCGCACCACACACCAATGTCACCAGCTGACTGACACGATCCTTGAGCGCGAAGACGATGGGGTCTTCATGAATCTGCCCGCGCGCCGTCAGCAGCCAGATGCGCGTGATCATGTACAGCAGCAGCGGGCAGATCAGCCAGAGAATCTCTGGCGTCAGATATTGTTCCCGCGTGTCGTCGTTGTTGATGTAGAGCGCGAATACCATCACCGACATGAACGCGCTGGCGCTGCCGAACATCGCCATCATGCTCAAGTCCTGCGCGTAGTAGCCGCGCCCCTCGGACTGGGCGATGCCCGCCTCACGCAGATAATCCAGCTCCGTGTAGCGTTTCACCACCGCCAGGCTGAAGAACAGGAACATCGAGAACGCCAGCAGCCAGAACGATGGCACCACCGAGATGGCCGCTGCGCCGGAGATGATGCGCAACGTGTACAGCGCCGCCAGCATGATCACATCCACCAACATCATGCGTTTGAGCACGAAGCTGTAAAGGCCGGTGCAGAAGTAATACAGCGCGAGGATGACGATGAACGCGCGCGGCAGAGGCATCGCCACGGCGAAGGCGAGCACGAGCAGCACGGGGCTCAGCAATAGTCCGCTGAGCAGGGGAATGTCACCGGCAGCAAAGGGGCGGCGGCACTTGTTGCGGTGCTGCCGGTCACTGGCTAGATCGAGGAGGTCGTTGAGCACGTAGACACTGGAGGCGCAGAGACCGAAGCTGAGAAACGCCAGCGTCGCCTGCCAGACCAGCTCCGGGTTGTTGATCTGATGAGCCAGTGCCAGCGGCAGGAAGACCAGTGTGTTCTTCAACCATTGATGCAGACGCAATGCCCGGCGGTAGGGGCGCAGCCCGTGTCGTGGTCGGTCGAATTCGCGCTCGACGCGGGTCAGTGCTGCAGCTTCGCGCTTCAGGGCGGCACTGGCGTCGACCAGGATCGCCGCGCTCGCGCCCTTCCACACCTGCAGATCAACGCGGCCGTCGCCGGCGTAGCAGAATGCTTTGTCTCTTTCGAGGATTCTGGCGAGCTTGCGCGTGCCGGAGCAGTTCACTACGCCATCGCTGCCGACGGCTTCGTCGAAGAGATCGAGATGCGCGGCGACGGCCTGCACCAGGCTGTCGTCGGAAGCAGAGATGAGAACCAGACGGCGCCCGGATTGTTTTTGTTCGCGCAGAAAGTCGAGGAATGGCTTGTTGTAGGGCAGCAGGTCGACGCGCAGTTGCACGCGACAGGCGATCTCGCGCTTCAGGAAAGCCTTGCCACGCAGCATCCAGAACGGCACCAGAAACACCAGCAGAAGGTTGTGGCGAATCAGCTCCAGAAACGATTCCAGCAGCAGGTCGCTGTGAATCAGCGTGCCGTCCAGATCGACGTAGAGGGGAAGCCTGTCCTGCACTGATGTTGTCATTATGGGGTCCTTGGCCGGGCGCTCATCATGCCAGTTTAGCCGCGCGGATTACAGCTTCAGGCGTTTGAAGAGCACTTCGGGAATGCTGCACACCACCAGCATGATCAGGCGCCAGTAGCCGGGGGCGTAGATCGTGTGTTTGCGCTTGCGGATGCCGTCGACAATGCACTGCGCGACCTTCTCGGGCGAGCTCCACAACGGGCCGCCTTTCTTGATGGCATGCGTCATCGGTGTGTCCACGAAGCCGGGCCGGATGTCGATGACATCCACCTGGCTCTTGAAGAGGCGGCCGCGCAGCCCCTGCAGATAAGTCGACACCATCGCCTTGGCCGAACCATACACATAATTGGACTGGCGCCCGCGATCACCAGCAACCGAGGTGATGACGGCGATGCAGCCGCTGCGCTGGATACTCATGTGGCGAGCCAGGCAGGTCAGCAACGAGATCACGCTGAGCGCGTTGGTGTGGAACTCCTGCAGCGCGCTGTCGAAATTCTCCTCGCACTGCGCCTGATTGGAGAGGCTGCCGTGGCAGATAAACGCCAGGTCGATACTGCCGAAGCGATCCAGCACCTGGTCGATGACGGCCTCGTGCACACTGAAGTTGTTGGCATCGAAGACGCTGCAATCAACCTCGGTGGCGCCGCGAATCTGCAGATCCTGCTTCTGCAGGGCGAGCTGTTCGGCATCGCGCGACAGCAGGAACAGGCGGCAATGTTCCTCGGCGTAGTGCCTGGAGACGGCGCGGGCGATGGCAGAGTTGGCGCCGATCACGAGTATGTTTTTCAAACGATAGTCCTCTTGGTCTTTTCTGAAGTTCTTGTCAGCAGTGCAAGCTGCCCTAAAGGCCGAGCCTGCGCGATTGCAGTGAATTGAACATGCGGTCCGCCCCGCTGGCCGCGCGCAGCTGCGCCAGTTCCTCCCAGCGCGGATAACTGCGCTTGAAGGTGGCCTCGCTCATGCGGGCGTCTTTGGCCAGGTAGAGACGGCCGCCGTGGTCGAGCACGATGCTGTCGAGCTCATCGAGCAGCGGCAGCAGATTGTTCTCGAACTTGAAGTCCATGGCCAGCGTGTAGCCCTGCAGAGGGAAGGACAGCAGATTGTCGTTGCCCGGCCCGAACTTCTTCAGCACGGACAGGAACGAGCCCTTGCCTGCGGCACTGCTGCGCTGCAGCACCAATGAGATCGCGGCCAGCGCTGCGGCATCCGGCACCACGAACTGGTACTGCAGGAAACCCTTGCGGCCATACAAACGATTCCAGTGCGCGATGCTGTCGAGCGGGAAGAAATACTGACCGGCCTCGATGCGTTGTTCGGCCTGGCTGTTCACGGGGCGGTTGTAATAGAGCGTGTTGAACAGGCTCATGCTGTAGCGATTGAGAAGGAACGCGGGCGAGTTGAAGGGCACTCCGAGTCCGCCGCGCTGCGGTGCTTTGAATTGTCCGTCAGTTGCATGCTCTCCGAGGAACAGTAGTGAACGCCCCAGTGCGCTCCCCCGGGCGAGGCAATCCAGCCAGGCCACCGAATAGGTGCTGGCGGCGCTGGCCTCGAAGCGCTCCATCACGTCCTGCAAATGCTGTGTCCGCAGCGTGCGCTGGTTGATGGCCGAGCCGGGGATGCGCCGCAGGTTGATGGTGGCATCGACGATGAAGCCGGTCAGGCCCATGCCGCCGCAGGTAGCGTGGAACAGCGCGCTGTTCTCGGTGCTCGAACAGTTCAGCACCTCGCCGTCGGGCTGCAGCAGGCGCAACGAGTGCACATGCTGACCGAAGGTGCCATTGAGATGATGATTCTTGCCGTGCACATCGCTGGCGATAGCGCCTCCCACGCTGACGAAACGCGTGCCTGGCACCACGGGCAGGAACCAGCCACGGGGCGTGAAGCAATGCAGGATGGTGTCGAGGCTGACACCGGCAGCGCAGGTCAGCAGGCCGCTGTCGGCGTCGAAGGCAAGCAGTTGATCCAGCTCGCGGGTCTGCACGATAGTGCCGGCCAGCGCGCTGTCACCGTAGCTGCGGCCGAGCCCACGGGCGATGCCGTCGAAGGCGGTCGTTGCGCCGGAGTCAGTCGCTTGCGTGTCGAGCAGGAGTCGCCGCAGCGCCGAGGGCGAGCGCGGTGAGTGCAGCGTGGCGTCGGTGGTGGGGTAACGTCCCCAGGAATGAATCTGCATTCAGACGCTGCTCCCGCTTGTGGTCGCCGTAGTGAAGACATAACGACGATCCAGCCGGTACTTGATGACATAGCCGATGCTCAGGCCCAGCACCGCCCCGGCGTAGCGCGCGGCGCGGTTCTCGAAGAGCAGGTCGAAGGCGATCTCGGTGCCCCAGAACAGCAACGTGGTCAGCACGCCGGTGCTGCCATAGGCGATGAACTGGCCGAGGTCGCGATGCAGCGGGCGGGCGCTGGCCTGAAAGATGTAATGACGGTCCAGCAGATATTTCACCACCAGCCCCACAGCCGTGCCGCTCAGAATCGCGAAAGCCATCGCATAGGCGGCACCATAGACCAACAGCGCGGCTTCCTGCGCGAGGATGTTGGCCGCCATGGCGAGTATGGCGAACAGGCTGTAGAGCAACACCAACTTCATGAAAAAGCGCTTCCTGCAGTGTGAGATGAATCAGGTTCTCGTGGCTCGCCACCAATGGTTGTCGAGCGCGACGCGGGTGCGATGATGGCACACCCGGCGGACGCCGTGAACTAACTGCTATACTCTCCACAAAATTCGCCGCCACATTTTCCACGCCCTGCAACACAACGGAACCCTCACTGATGCATCACGATATCCCCGAATTCACTCGCAACCTCGCTCGCGCTGCAGGCGCCCTGATCCGTACGGAGCACGCCGCTCTGGAAGGGCTCACCACGTCGTTCAAGGGCGGGACGGAGCTGGTGACCAATGCCGATATCAAGGCTGACCAGTTCATCTGCGATGCGATCCGCGCGCGTTTTCCGGAGCATCGCATCCTCGCGGAAGAGTCGGCTCCGGAGCTGCTGGTGGCCGGTTACGATGACCCGCTGTGGATCATCGATCCCATCGACGGGACGGTGAATTTCGCGCACGACCATGACCAGAGCGCGGTCTCCATCGCCTATGCAGAGAATGGCCGCATCGAGTGCGGAGTGGTGTTCAACCCCTTCGTCGACGAAATGTTTCATGCGACGCGCGGCCAGGGTGCCTGGTTGAACGAGCGACGCATTCAGGTGGCGCAGAAGGATTCACTCCGACGCGCGCTGGTCGCTACGGGCTTCCCCTACATCAAGAGTCGCGAGATTCTGGCCCCGATCGTGAAGCGTCTGGCGCTGGTGCTGGAGGAGTGCGGCGACATCCGTCGTCTGGG
>JAUSMU010000372.1 GCA_030645995.1 Gammaproteobacteria bacterium
TCGCCACTTACGATCTGCAGCCGGAAATGAGCGCCTTCGAAGTGACAGACAAGCTGGTCGAGGCGATTCACTCCGGCACCTACGACGCCATCATCTGCAACTATGCGAATGGCGACATGGTCGGCCATACCGGCAGTTTCGACGCCGCTGTGAAGGCCGTCGAGGCCCTCGATGTCTGCCTCGGCCGTATCGCGGCAGCCATTCGCGAGAGCGATGGCCAGTGCCTGATCACCGCCGACCACGGCAACGTCGAGCAAATGGTGGACGACGAGTCAGGCCAGCCACTCACCTCACACACCAGCGGCCCGGTGCCGCTTGTTTACGTGGGTAACCGCCCCTGGACCTTCAAGGCACCCGGCAGCCTGTGTGATATTGCCCCCACGCTTCTGACCCTGATGGACATCCCGGTGCCGCCGGAAATGAGCGGCACTTCTTTGGTTGTGAAAGGTAGCTGATGAATATTGCCTTGAGTGCAGCGGTGCTGTGCGCCGTGACAGTTTACGGCGCAGCCTTCGCGGCAGAGGACGCCGCCAAGGATCCTGCTCCTGAGGAACAGCTCACTCAAGTCAACGCCGCCATCACCCAGATCGAAGACTGGCTCAACTCCGCCGCTAACAACCGTACCAGCCTGGAAACAGAACTGCGCGACACCACGCAACAGATCGCAGAGACCAGCGCCGCCATTGCCGACAATCAGACCTCAATCACCGCGCTGGAAGCGGAGCTGGAGCTGCTCGCAGAGCGCAGCGCCGAACTGGAGGCGGCCCGGACAGCGCAGCAGGATCTCGTGAAGCGCGCCGTGCGGGCCTCCTACATGAGCGGCCGCGAGAGCTATCTGAAACTGCTGCTCAATCAGGAAGACCCTTCGCTCAGCGCCCGTATGCTGCGCTACTACAGCGACTTCAATGCGGAGCGCCTTTCGCGGATTCAGGCGTTTCGCGCCACGCTGGAGGAACTGGAGGCCACGGCCACCAGCATCGCCGACGCCAGCCAGGCCCTTCTGAGTCGACAGAACGAACTCGACGCCCAGGTCGCCGCCCTCAATGACAGTCGCGCAGCCCGGCAATCTCTCCTCAAACAACTGGATAGCGACATCGCCACGCGCAGTGGCGAACTGGAACAGCTGACCGAGGACCGTGCCCGCGTGGAAGAACTGATCAAGCAGATCAGTGATGCCATCGCCAGCATTCCCCCTCCCGAACAACTGACACCGTTCAGCGAGGCGCGCGGCCAACTGCCCTGGCCAGTCAGCGGTCACGCCCTAAACAACTTCGGCGAGAGTTACAGTGATGGCAACCTGCATCGTCAAGGCGTTGTGCTGGCCGCCGAGGCAGGCTCGCCAGTGCGCGCCATCCACCCAGGTCGCGTAGTGTTTTCCGACTGGCTGCGAGGTTCGGGACTGCTGGTGGTGGTCGATCACGGTGATGGCTACCTGAGCCTTTATGCCAACAGCCAGACTCTGATCAAGAATATGGGCGACTGGGTCAATCGCGGCGAGGCACTGGCGACTGCCAGCAACAACGGAGGGCTGGATCAGCCCGGCATCTATTTCGAGATTCGCCGCCATGGCGAGGCACTGGACCCAGCGGTGTGGTGTGAGTCATGACCCCTGTGGGGGCGGGCCTGCCCGCGACGGTGTTATGTGTCAAGCGAACTAATCGCGGGCAGACCCGCTCCCACAGCACGCAGGCTCCCACAGAAGGCCCGCTCCCACGGGATGGGTTTGCCGTGCTATCCTGCCCGCCAGCGTTCGCAATCATTGCGCAGAGGAACACCATGAACGTATTCGCCAGCACCGCTTCCCCATTGAGTCGCGCCATCCGCCACGGCCTCGCGCTTTCTCTGTTTGCATTCGGCCACCACTCCCTGGCCCAGCCAGTCGTGCAACAGCAACCGTTGCCCCTGCCGCTGGATGAGGTGCGCATCTTCACTGAGGCGCTCGACAATATTCGCAATTCCTATGTACAGCCCATCGACGACAAGCAACTGCTGGAGTTCGCCATCAAGGGCATGCTCGCCGGACTGGACCCTCATTCCGCCTACCTGAGCACCGAGGATTACGATTCTCTGCAGGAGACAACCACGGGCGAGTTCGGTGGCGTCGGCATTGAAGTCGGCGAGCAGGATGGCCTGATCAAGGTCATCACGCCGATCGACGATACCCCGGCCCAGCGCGCAGGTATTCTGGCGGGCGACTTGATCATCGAGATCGATGGTCAGCTGCTGCGTGAGTTGCCTGTGAATGAAGCGGTAGAACTGATGCGCGGCGAGATCGGCACCACTATCGTCATCGGCATCCTGCGCGAGGGCGAGCCCGAACCTCTGGAATTCACCCTTACCCGCGAAGTCATCGAAGTGGCCAGCGTGCGCCAGCGCGAGCTGGAGCCTGGATACGCCTATCTGCGGATTTCCCAGTTCAAGATCAATACCGGCGAAGAGGTCTTGGAGGCGTTGACTGCAATAAAGGCCGAACAGCCCGATCTGAAAGGACTGGTGCTGGACCTGCGCAATAATCCCGGCGGCATCCTGCAAGCCTCCGTAGAGGTCGTGGACGCGTTCATTACCGACGGCAAGATTGTCTACACCCAGAGCCGTGGCGAAGAGATCGAGATGGAGTATTTTGCCAAGCCCGATGATCCGAGCGAGGGCGTGCCGGTGGTGGTGCTGATCAACAGCGGTTCAGCCTCGGCGGCGGAGATCGTAGCCGGCGCCCTGCAGGATCATAGCCGTGCAGTCATCATGGGGACCCGCAGCTTCGGCAAGGGTTCCGTGCAGACCGTCATGCCGCTGACCAATGACCGCGCCATCAAACTGACCACCGCGCTGTACTTCACGCCTAACGGCCGCTCCATTCAGGCGCAGGGCATCGAGCCGGACATCGTTGTCGAAGAGGGCCTGGTGACGCGCGCCACTGGCCGCGAAGGCATTACTGAGGTGAACCTCGGGGGACACTTGCGTAATGGCAACGACCTCGATGATTTGGTGCGTGAGCCAGTCGTGGACGCTGAGCAGGTTGTAGTCAGCGATTATCAGTTGCAGGAGGCGCTGATTCTGTTACGTGGCATCAACATCTTGGATTCAGCGCGGCTTGGAAAGAACCAGACCTCCACTCAAGCACCCACAGCGGGTGTTGCCAGCACCGGTGTTGCCGACGCTCCGCAGTAGAGAGACAGACCTTGCCAAAATCCAGCATGGCACCAAGGCGGCCCGTTCAACGGGCCGTACACAAACCACCTTTTCTTCTCGCCGCCCTCACCCGCAACTCCAGACTGCTTGGCATTCTGCTGGCCGGGGTAGTCGGCGTGTTGGTGCTGATGGCACAGAACAGTTCGGAATCACAACCCGAGATCAGCACACCACCGACAACCCTTCCTATAGAGCAACCCGTAGAAGAACCGTCTATCGTACCGACGCCATCGGGTTCACCGCACTACATCGCCCTGATCATCGACGACATCGGTTACAGCGGGCCACTCGGGGAACGTGCCATCGCATTGCCGGGCGCCGTCACTTACGCCGTACTCCCGCACACGCCCTTTGGCATTGAACTGGCAGAACTGGCACACAGCCATAGTAAGGAAGTGATGTTGCACGCGCCGATGAGTAATCTTGCGCATCAACCGCTCGGCCCTGGCGCACTCACAGATGCCTTGAGTCAGGAGGATTTCGTCGCCACGCTCAAGGGCAACATCGACGCTGTGCCCCACCTGCAGGGCATCAACAATCACATGGGCAGTGCGCTGACGGGCATGCAGACGCAGATGCAATGGGTAATGGAGGTGCTGAAGGAGCGAGGCCTGTATTTTGTGGACAGTTTCACCACGGCGCAGAGTGTAGCGGGCGCAACGGCACGCGAACAGGAAATTCCCACTACGACGCGCAATGTGTTTCTGGATAATGAAACGACAGCAGAGGATATTGATCGGGAATTTCAGCGCCTGTTGCAAACCGCGCGCGAGAAAGGCAGCGCGGTAGGGATTGGCCACCCCTATGAGGAAACTTTGGATTATCTGGAGAAGGCGCTGCCTGCGCTCGCGCAGGAGAATATCGAACTGATTTCCGTTTCGGCGATGATCCGTCTGCAGCAGGGTGAAGGGACTCCCTAGAGCCGCATCGTAATGCCCTTGTCGGCCATATAACGCTTGGCCTGGGGAATGCTGAATTCCCCGAAGTGGAAGATGCTGGCGGCAAGCACCGCGTCGGCCTGACCGAGCAGCACACCGTCCACCAGATCTTGCAGATTGCCCACACCGCCCGAGGCGATGATCGGCACCGACACGCTCTCACTGACCGCTTTGTTCAGCGCCAGATCGAAACCACTCTTGGTACCATCGCGATCCATGCTGGTCAGCAGAATCTCACCGGCGCCATAGCTCACCATGCGCTTCGCCCACTCCACCGCGTCGATGCCAGTCGCCTTGCGCCCGCCGTGGGTGAATATCTCCCAGCGGTCCGGTTCGCCCGCTGCACTGACTTTCTTGGCATCCATCGCGACGACGATGCACTGCGAACCGAAGCGCTCGGCAGCCTCGCGCACAAACTCCGGATTGAACACAGCGGCGGTGTTGATCGACACCTTGTCGGCACCGGCATTCAGCATGGTGCGGATGTCTTCGAGCGTGCGAATACCGCCGCCCACTGTCAATGGAATGAATACCTGACTGGCAATGGCCTCGACCGTATGAACGGTGGTCTCGCGCCCTTCGCTGCTGGCAGTGATGTCGAGAAAGGTAATCTCATCGGCGCCCGCATCGCTGTAGCGCTTGGAGATTTCCACCGGGTCTCCGGCATCGCGGATATCCAGAAACTTGACGCCCTTGACCACGCGCCCCTTGTCGCAATCCAGACAGGGGATGATTCGTTTTGCCAGTGCC
>JAUSMU010000382.1 GCA_030645995.1 Gammaproteobacteria bacterium
ACGGACGCGGAATGGGAATACGTTGCAAAGTTAAATACTGAATTGGGATTTAATTACAGCTGGGGCACGGAGTATGAACACGGCAGGGCAAATTGTCGGAACTGTGGAAGCGAATGGGACGCGCGAATGACAGCGCCTGTAGGTAGTTTTGAACCCAGCCTACTCGGAGTTTACGATATGCACGGCAATGTATGGGAATGGACTGCTGATTGCTACTTCGAGGATGACCCAAAGGATGAAAGTGGAATTCATTGTCAGCTTGGCGTCGTGCGAGGTGGTTCTTGGGATGACGGTGCTGACGAACTTGTATTCTGGAAACGCGCGCGACAGATGTCCAGAAGGCCTACTCAGGATACTGGCTTTAGATTAGTGATGGACCCATAGACTTGGAGAATAATTAGGCTTGTGATCTTTTTCAGATTTCATTTTTAGTCTGTTTTTGCCTTACGTATTACCGATTAGTTCCCTCCCGAGTTATTCTCGTAAGCGCTTCTGGAATTGAGTCGCGTTGAGGTTGCATGAATAGGAACAAAAGCGGCTTAAGTCCTCTGAGCAACTTCGGTAACGGACTAGATAAGGCATGACGGTAATTGATGCTTTATGGCGCGAAAGCGATAGCGGAAATTGATATTTTGGAATGACTAGAATTTTAATTTTCCCAGGAATTTGGAGATCGGAGGATGCTAGATACTCGAGTTCTTTGAATATGTGTGGAGTCTTGGCTTCAAAATGATGCTACCTCAGCAATATTTGGCGTTATTTTTGTCAAGTTCTGTAGAGCGTTCATTAGATCTGCAAGTGACCGCGAACTCAGCGAGCGCACCGAAGGGCCATTCTATGTGCAAATGGGGTTAGTGTGTGAACAGACGTATAAAACGTAGTTCATAGTTTGAAATTTTTTCTGACATTTAGAAAATCCTGTAATTTCGAATAGGAATGCTTATCTGGAAATTTTCTTGTCGAGAAATCTTGATTTTTAAAACAGTGGCTATAAGTAAGTCGGCTTACAAAATCAGGATGTCCGACAAAAACAACAACAAGGAGTCCGGTATGTTTAAAATGTTTTTCCTTGTGGCGGTCCGCAAGCTGATGAAAGAGCGGGTCTATGTCATAGTAAACATCCTCAGTCTGGCTCTTGGTATCGGAAGCTTTCTGATACTCGCTTTGTATCTAAGGAGCGAGCTCACCTACGATCAGCATTTCACTAACCACGATGAAATTTACCGAGTATCCACGCATTTCACGAAAGCCAATGGCACTTCTGCCGATTATGCAGTCTCCCAAGAAGGGCTTGGACCGCTGCTAGCACAGAGCTTTCCCCAGCTTAGCACCTATGTTCGTTTTAGGAATTCGTCCCAGAATGTGTTGCGTTATGACGACAAGCGGTTCAGTTGGGATGACATTTATCTCGTGGATGAGAATGTATTTGATGTGTTCGATCATGAGATTGTGGCCGGAGACGTGGAGACGGCCCTTGACGATATAAACTCAATCGCTATTAGCGAATCATTCGCGCGTAGTTATTTCGGCGATGAAGATCCAATCGGGAAAACCCTGAAAAGCGATAGTACTGATTATCGGGTTACCTTGGTGTTCGCCGATTTGCCAGAAAGTACGCACTTGAAATACAACGCTCTATATCCCTATCGAGCCCTGTCTAAATTCGTTCCCGACTACGAGGATAACTACATCCGGGGTCTGACGGGGGTGGGAGTCTTTACCTATCTCAAGTTAAATCCTGCTTTCGATCTCGCTTCCTTCGATCACATCGTTACAGAGTTCGTCGACCTCTATATGCAAGACGGACTTGCACGGATGGGTGAGACTTTTAAAGCGGAGATTACCCCGCTCGATGAGGTCCATTTTGGTCCTTCCTATCCGGGTGACCGCCCCAACGGTAATATTTTCTATGTCTATGCGTTTGCTGCGGTAGCCCTTTTTATTCTGCTGATTGCCTGCATCAACTATATGAATCTTGCTACCGCTAGGGCGACGAAACGATCTAAGGAAGTTGGCATGAGGAAGGTGGTTGGGGCTAGTCGCAGTCAGCTAATAGGTCAATTTTTGGGCGAATCGCTAGTATTTACCATAATCGCGTTGTTACTGGGCATTCTCTTAGCGGTGCTAGCGCTTAACTTCACGCCTATCGCAACGTTGATGGGTAAGGAAGCATTGTTATCTAGTTTGGCGAACCCGACTGTATTTGCGGGGCTTGTTTTGCTCACATTCGTGGTAACAATTTTGTCCGGTCTATACCCCGCGTTCTATCTGTCTGCAATCTCTCCTAAGGCGGCGCTCACCAAAGTGCAAAATAGCAATCGCCGCGGCATGTCAGTTCGGCAATTGCTTGTGTTCGCACAATTGACCATCTCCATCGGTGTAATTACCTGTACCTTATTGATGTCACAACAGATGCGCTTTGTTGCAGGAAAACCGCTCGGCTTCAATAAGGAAAATCAAGTTTGGATTGACCTTCGCGGCGTAGATGTCATTGAAGATATTTCCGTACTGCGCAATGAGCTTATTGCCGAGACCAATATCATTAATGTAACTGACACAGCGATGGTCCCTGGTTTCGGCAACAGCATTAATAATGTGGTTCCAATTGAAAATAATGAAGGTGTGATCAGTCCGGAGCAGGTGGATCGCATTGTCGTGGGCGCAAATTACTTTGAAACTTTGGGCATTGAAATCATGCAGGGTCGCGGGTTTTCGTCGGAGAGAGACGTGGAATCCAATAGCGTGGTGATGGTAAATGAGGCAATGGTGCGAAAAATGGGTTGGGACGACCCTATCGGGAAACAGATCGGGGATTCGCCCAACTTCCAGGCTACGATAATTGGCGTGACTAGTGATTTCCACTATGCGCCGCTGAACAATGAGATCGGACCACTATTAATTCAACTAGTCAGTAACGACTTTTCAAGCGTACCACCCCAAACTCGTGCGCTGCAGCGCAGATCACTTATAGTCAATATTACCGGAGAAAATGTGCCGGAAACACTTGAGATAATTGAAGAGAAGATCAGACAATTCGACCCGGCGCATATATTTGCTCCCAGTTTTCTCGATGAGCGCTTGAATGAATTGTATCGCTCTGAGATCAATCTGATGGAACTGACTGAAATATTTGCCGGCATCTGTATCTTTATTTCGGCGATGGGGCTGTTTGGCCTGGCCGCTTTCAATACACAGCAGCGTAATCGGGAAATTGGTGTGCGCAAGATACTGGGTGCTTCCAGTGGGCAGATCATAGTGCTGCTGTGCAGAAGTGTCGTAGTAATGATCGCGATTGCAGCGATACCGGCGACTCTATTCAGCTATTTAGCGATGGATAGCTGGCTGGAGCGTTTTGCGTATCGGTTTGAACCCAATTTTTTACAAGCATTATTCCCCTATGCGATTGCAGTTCTCGCAGTTGCGTGTGTCGCTTTGACTACAGTGGTTGTGCAATCTCTGAAAACCGCGCAGGCAAATCCTATCGATGCGCTCCGCTACGAGTAGCCAGAAAGTTTGTTGTACAGAAGAGCATATAAATCACCATAAAAAACACGCCAAGGACTACAGCATGATCATTAGGACAGAAGGCCTCTCTAAACTATTCCGCACCGACGAGGTGGAGACCACAGCACTGGACTCCATCAATCTCACCATCGAGAAGGGAGAGTTCACCTCCATCATGGGCCCATCCGGTTGTGGCAAATCCACACTGTTGAACATCCTGGGCCTGATCGACAATCCTGATAGCGGCAAATACTGGTTTCTCGGTGAAGAAGTCTCTTCCTACTCCGAGCGCCAGCGCGCG
>JAUSMU010000391.1 GCA_030645995.1 Gammaproteobacteria bacterium
GAAAATTCACCGGCTCGGCACAACCTGTCGATAGGCGGATATTACAGTTCTGGCGACTACGGAGAGTCACAAGATACAACCATTCACTATTTGCCAGTCTCCTACGATTACACAGTGTCAAACTGGAATCTCAAAGTCGCCATTCCCTATCTGGAAGTCTCTGGTGCAGGAAATGTCTTGGTGAATGTCGGCGGAATTGGAGCAGGTGACTTCAGTGGTCTGGCTTCGTCGAACGATTCCTCCACAGCACGCGGGAGGGGAGACACAGTACTCTCAGCAACTTACCAGTTTCCCTCGTTTGCTGAAGGCATGCCGTTCGTCGATCTTGGGTTTGAAGTCAAAGTCCCGACTGCTGACGAGGAGAAAGCGTTAGGGACCGGAGAGGTAGACTATGGGTTGCAGCTCGATCTGTACCAGATGCTTGGAAACTCTACTTTGTTTGCCACGGCGGGCTATAAATTCAGAGGAAGATCAGCGCTCTTCAATGAGATGACCAATTCCGCGTATGTGTCGTTTGGCGTTAGCCGACCGTTTTCGCAGACTTGGAGTTATGGATTGATCTACGACTATCGAGAGGCGGCTTCGAAAACCTCGAAAGAAACCCACGAATTGCTGCCGTACTTGTCCTGGTTGCCCGCGCCAGGCTGGTCGGTGATGAGTTATGCGGTGAAAGGCTTTACTCGCGACAGTGCGGACTACGCGTTGGGCGTGCAGCTGAGTTACCGCTGGTAATTCAGCTGCTATGTGGCACTGGTCAGATTCTCATCGGCTGCACGCGAGATGGGACCATGATCGAGGCCCTGTCAACGGGGCGGACACGCTGGAAAGGAGGAAGGTCTGGGCGCTGAATCCTGTCCGGCAGAGCTCTCCTGTCAATTTCCTGTTCGCTCTCTTTTGCTGCGGTCTCCAGTTTCACAGATACACTCTCAGCGCCTGCCGCCGTGTTCAATGATTCGACCGCAAGGTCTGCTGGGCGGCTGCGTTGATCTTGCTGAACAATCTGCAACTGCGGATCCACAGCTGCTTCGTCGAATACTTGCACATCCCCGGAACGAGCCACCTCTGGTTGATTGCCTACCACGGAGGGTTGCACTCGCTCTGGAACAAAGGGACGGGCTTCAGCTAATTGCACCTCAGGCGCCTTTTCCGGTAACGATATGGCTGGCACTGGTATGGCAGGTTCGACAACGTCTGGAGTATCGCCAGATGCAAGAGTACTGTCTGACTCAATGAGTATTGCGCTTTGCTCGATAGAATCCGCCAATGCCTGGGAGAGCGCTATCTCAGGCACTAAGGTATCGCTGGCAGGGGTGGGGGCAACCGGTTCCTGATCGTCGACACTGGTAATGAACGGCGAAGGACCTCCGGTTCCGCCGAAGCCACTGCCACCGAACTCGCCCGATTTTCCGGTCCCGCCTATGCCGCTTCCACCGTCGCCATCATCGCCACCACCAACTCCTGCTGTACCCATGCTGGCCGCAGTCATGACAAGAGTCGCCATGAAAAGAAGCAGTGCAATGATCAGTGTCGCCGGATAGGTGCGAATGGCTAATATGGCTTTAGGCATCTTGGTCGCCTTTTAAATCTCTGTCCTCTGATTTATGGACAGCATTGTAATTGAACACGCCGAAATTCATCCGATAGTCGCGCTCTGTCTTGGACTGATCCTTTTGTTGCAGCACCAATGCGCTTTTGTTGAGGGCCGTAAGCGCATTCATACCGAGCTCATTAGCGAGCACATTCAATTGCTGTACGGAGTCCAAGGTGAGGTTGTCATAATAAACACTTCTATCGAAATAGGAAGGTTGCTGACCCAGCAGGTTATTCGTACTTGCACTTAGATGGTCATGGATATTCTTGCCGAAGAAGAAGGCCTTTTCATCGAAACCTCGCTCCGGAGTGAATGCGCCTGTGTTCAGGACGACGCGACTCTCGGAGTCCAAGGTGGCAACGCCGATATTAAGCCACTCGTCCAGAATGACTCTGGGTCTTATATCTTGTTTGCAAACCATTTCTACCAGGTCGTCGAAGCACTTCGAGTTCTTCGCTGTCCCCGAGGTGCGTAGCGGCAGCGGAAGCGGATGTCCCGTCCCATCAGAAAATTGTTCCGAACCCAGCCATACGGAGATCAATTGCGCACCGATCGAAATATTCCTGGGCATTTTCGAATGTTCTTCGGGCTCCGATCGCAACCTTTTGACGTCCTTGCGATGAACCCCAGTCAGCAGGTTCACTCGACTGTCTGATGGGCGTTTGTTTCCTACTTTGAATTCTTCCTCGGCTACCTCCACGTATATTGCCTTAAGAAGGTTAATCACAAAAGGGTAGGTAATCTGAAAGGCCAGCATAAGGCGGACGAGCGGGCGCAGCAACTTTCGAATCGCTATGACCAGGACTGCGGGCGGCTGTCCCGTACCGTTGACCGGGGCTGGGAAATTATTCATGAGCCGGAGTATAGCTGAGAGTGGGAATTAATCCCACATCACACTTGAGAAATTTTCGCAAAAATTCACTCTTGATTATTTATATGTCCAAACACGAATTGGCCAATTGACGTGGGAATATTTCCCACCTATGATGCTTCAAAGGAAGAACTTTCTTGGGATCAAGCTTTCTATGCTATCTGCTCACAGGAAGAAACAGGCAATGATTACGCGCGTAATGGAAGACCGCACTGAGTCTTTGCCACTCCAGGCAACTGTAGACGTCAAGTTCGCAGTAATGCCTGATGGCCGCAGACTGTCTTACACCGAATTCGGCGATCCAACGGGATTCCCGCTGTTCTACTGCCATAGTTCAGGCAGTACGAGATTGGAAGCCACTTTATTCCACCGCGAAGCAAAGAATGCCAAATTCCGCCTAATTGCCTTTGACAGACCTGGCCTCGGTTATTCTGACTTCGTGAAGGGCGGGGGGCAGGCTGGATTTGCACAGGATTTGCTGAACCTGGCTGATGGTCTTCAATGTGATAACTTTGGGTTGCTCTGTAGTGGCGGGGGCACCAGCCTCGCACTCGCGGCTTCCTGCTGGTACCCAAATAGAATATCCGTGGTCCTTGGTCTTTCCTTTTCCCCCTCTCCATTCGGCGTACTGCATACTGCTCCGGCATTTATCAGAACCATGGCATTGATAGCATTGCGTCTATATGCAGGCTTTATGCAGAAGCGTTGTGCCTGTAATCCCATGCGCTATCTGGAGCGGCTGCGCGATACGGTCTGTTACACGGATAAGCGAGTGCTTGAGGATCCGCTTGTATTGGAGATGCTGAGCAAGGATGTCAAAGAGTCTGTTCGCCAGGGGAGTCGTGGCTTTGTTCATGATCTTTCGCAGAACTTTGAACGCTGGGAGTTTGACCCAAGAGAGGTAAATGTCCCAGTACATCTTTGGCAAGGTACAGCGGATACCATTGCTTCGAGGAGTGGCTCAATGTCGGTGGTTGGCATGTTGCAGAATGCAATCCTGCACAAAGTAACCAGTCGTGGCCACTTTTTTTATTTCCGACTGATGGATGAAATCTTCGCGGTTGCCAATAAACAGTTAAATCGGGAAGCACGACGCAACACCCATCACACAAAGCGCACTATTCGCAAATCGATTGAGTGTACAACCCCATCAGTAGCACTCCATTCAGGCTAACGAGCGCTGTGTAGATCAAAGTCGCACACTTGGTGACCAAAATTCAGGGCGCTACTGCTATCACCATAATCTTTACCTTCAGTCACCTTGTAGATTTCCTTCGTCACGAACAACTCCAGAAGTTGCGCATCGATTGCACCTGCCACTGCTACAGTGCGTATAAACTCCAATGCTTTTTCGGTGCTTACTGATGTCTTATAGAGCCTGTCAGAGGCAGTCAATGCATCGTAAATATCACATATGGCCATTACCTTTGACGCAAAGGGGATTCGATCAGCCTTTATTCCGTGAGGATATCCCCTGCCGTTTAGTTTTTCATGATGGGCACCCGCTATCTCTGGAACTTTCTTCAATTCATCTGTCCATGGAATAAGATCAAGGAAGGCTCGGGTGTGGGTAACATGCGACTCGATTTCAAGTCTCTCTTCTGCAGATAGACTTCCTTTACGAATCGACAATAGCTTGAATTCATCAGCGCTCATGACGAAAAAGTCATTCTCAGGAGCGCCCGGAGGGTGATAGTCTGCAATGCGAGTAAGATTTTCCAGACTCTCAGCCTCCAGTACACTGGGTTCATTGGCATGACAAATCGTTTGGAAAAAACCATCCAGTTTTTCAAGTTCCTGTGCCAGAGTCGATTGGGTCTCTGACAGCCACTGTTGCGTGAAAATGCCATCCTGCATCATTTTTATTTGTTCGCGTAACGTTTTGTTATGAAGTCTCTCCTTGGCAATTAATATTCTGTAGCGAATACTTTCCAAGTTTTCAACGCTTAACTTCTTGGCCTTGACGAGCACTGACTCTCGCACTCCAACCTTTCCAAAATCGTGTAAAAGGGCTGCATAACGAAGCTCTCGAAGTTGTTGACGGGATTGTATATGCGTCCTGAGTTCAGGACAGTCGCTATCATTAACCGCTTCAGCAAGCGCAACACATAAATCTGCAACTCGAAACGAGTGTCCACTGGTTGTCGGATCGCGTTGTTCAATTGCCATTACAGACGCGCGGACGAAGCCTTCAAAAAGATTCTGGATATCGTTGTGGAGAATCGCATTTTCTATCGCGACTCCTGCCTGACCTGCCAGTGCCTGCAATAGCAGGAAGGACTCTGAATCGAATGGGACAATCAGGTCCCTGGTGTTGCCATTCGGCAAGAGCTTCAGGTTTCGTTCTCTTTTTTTGTTAATGAATTGCAACACGGCAATCACTGATTTCTTCTTGTTAAGTGCAGGCAGTGTCAGCATGCTAATTGTTTTGTAACCAGTGGTCTCGTCGAAACTTCTATTGAATTTATAAGGAGCTTTCTCAGATATCTGATAGGCATTCGAGATATTCAGAGGTTCTTTTGTTATAACCACGTTACCTGCAATAGAGTGGGCATCCAGCGGGAAACTGCTTTCTTGAAACGGAAAATCGAAGGAGTCGTTCTGCGTTAGCTTGAACGTAATCTGCCTCTTTTCATTATCGATCAGGAATAGTGACGCAGCATCGCAACACGAAATGTTTTGTCCCTCTGTTAATATTTTTCTCAGTAGAATTGCCAAATCCGTTTCGGAAGAAAGGGCTATTCCGACGCTGGCAAGTTTTCCGAGATTTCTTTCGGTTGAATTCAAAAGTGCTTGGCTATTTGCGGCGTGAATTCGAGTAACGAGGGTTTCACGTGCCAACGCTATCAATTGAACACTTTGCCGAACAGGCAACCCGTCCGAAAGAATGACATCTGTCGAAATATTTGCGGAGTTTTCACTGAGAAATATGGCTCGAGGAAATAACGCTCTCCATACCGCAAGAGGCTCCGTCGCTACCAATTGGCGGTCGAGAAGAATCAAAGCTGCGGATTTATCTACGGCGTCCGTTGCCGAGCGAATAGGTTCAATGCGTAGATTATCGAACGCTAAGGCTGCCCAAAGTGCGTTGGTAGCGTATTGGGCGCCATAGTAGAAACTCACTGTGGCGTCGTTACCGCACGATGAAATGGAGGAAATAGTTGTTTTCTTCTTCACTGAAATCCCTGTGTCAATGAGCCTCTTGCGACATTAAAGCTTTCGCGGCGCATGGCGCAGGGAGTGTAACCCGTCCGTTGGAGCATGGCGACCAGGATATCGAGGGTAATATAGGTTTAGATACCAGCTCGTACTAATGTAAGGGCCCGCTCGGCAGTCTCTGCAATTGCGCTTAAGCGAAAGTGAGGTTTTGACGCCTGTGGTCGAGCCTGAGCCTCTATCGCCATCATGTCTCGAATGAATTGTGTCAGCATCTGACGCGCCTCTGATTCGTATCGAAATGGCCCAACGTCCCGGCCTTCTCTGGTTCGAAAGTACCACAGACTGGCTTTGTTGAAGACGCGTTCGGAGCGGCAGGGGGAAATCCGTGCAGATCGATCACTCTTGCGTACATTTGCCATTTTCAGCCTCCTAATTGGTCTCCGTCGGCCCAGGGTGGCCTGGAATAAGGGGTCTACCTCAACAGCATACGCGACACCCCTAGGCCGACGAGTAGTACAACCTTAAAATAAGAAATGAATTAATGAGAAGAGCGCAAATTACATGCCATTATCACGTTGGCAATGAGCTGCCCAATAATATGGAAAAATACAAAAAGTCTTTTTAATCAATATAGTACGGCCATGTGTTAGCGAATCCTTTCGATCCAGATCGCTTTTTGATTCAAAGTGTTACCTTTATAAATTAATATATACGCAAATGGTCTGCACGAACTGCTGGTAATTTAACTTAGCGAAGCTCTGACTAGCTTTTCTCTTTTAAATTTAGTGTGTTGAAGACAAACCAAAATAAAAAAAATTCTAGCACCCCCTCATCTGCTGGCTTACTCAAGACACCATATCCTCAGCCAAACTCCTTGCGCTCTCCAAATCCTCTGGGGTATTGATGTTCTTGAAAAATCCTGGCGCCAGTTGGTGGTACTCAACAGTAGCGTGCCGTCTGCCATAGATAAACTGCAGAGGGCTATACATTCCTCTCGCTAGAGCTTCCTCCAAGGCCGGCCCCAGGGCAATCGACCATACGGAAAAAAGAGGCTGAACCTGTCCGTCTGTCCGTAGCCACACCACTTCACTCCCCGTTTCCTGCATTGCTTGAAGCATCCTTTCGACTACGTCACCAGGAAACCACGGTACATCACCGGGGAAGCACACAATAATTTTGGCCGCAGGGACATGTGTAGTCACCCAATTTATAGTTGAAAGAATTCCGGCCAAAGGTCCCGCGAAATCACCTCTACTGTCGCTGATAATCGGAACATTGAAGCGGTTATAGCGTTCGTGACTGCAGTTGACATTGATGATCAGCCTGCCAACCTGTTTGCTCGCAATTTCCAGGATGGACTCGATAATAGTTCTCCCTCCAATTTCAAGTAGAGGCTTATCGGAATAGTTCATGCGCGAGCCCTTGCCGCCCGCGAGTATCACACCAGCAGTTGTAGATAAGTCGAGGTTCACAGTTTGATGGCTCGCTATGAGGCGGTGTTATATCCAGCTACCGGTTCCAGCTATCAGCTAGTGTGATCCGCCCAGCACCATTCAATTAACGTGAAAATGGCACTGCACGGAAGGGTATCAGGTGGGAAGAGCATAGTGCACGCTCGCGGGCTCGGACAAGATTATTTATTGAATAAAGCCATGCAATATGGGACAATCGCGCACTTCTTATGCCGGGAATATCGAATTAACCTCTTGATTTTAATAGACTAAGCCAAGGCTTTTAAAGGGCGCGGTCGAATCGATTCTGGCAGAGTAAAAATTCCCAATTCGTGTTACCTGTCGCCTGCGCTGTTGGCACAGTTTTCTTTTACTATTGATGGCCATTGACCGCCGAGCCGGTCAGGTCGGCCTGTGAGGGTGTTTAATGCAAGTCTCTATTGAAACTACTTCTGGTCTTGAGCGTCGCATGACGGTTGAAGTGCCAGCTTCGGTCGTAGAAAGTGCTGTGAGCGCGCGCCTGCAGGAAGCCGCTGGAAACGTGCGGTTGAATGGTTTTCGCAAGGGCAAAGTCCCAATGAAGGTAATTCAAGGACGTTATGGTCGCGGTGTTCGCCAGGAAGTGGTCGGGGAGGTAATGAGCAAGACTTATTACCAGGCTATAAGTGAGCAAAACCTCAAGCCTGCAGGGCAACCAAGAATTGAGCCTAAGTCGCTTGAAGAAGGCAAGAATCTCTCTTACGTAGCAGTTTTCGAAGTCTTCCCCGAAGTAGTTTTGAATGATTTCAGCAAGCTCAAGGTTGAAAAGCTCGTTGCAGAAGTGGGTGATGAAAACATCGACAAGATGATCGAAACGCTTCGTCAACAAAGACTGACATGGGAGCCCGTCACTCGACAGAGCAAGAACAAGGACCGCATCAATATCGACTATGTCGGTACAATCGAGGAAGTGGCTTTTAACGGTGGATCCGCTCAGGGAGCAAATCTGGTTCTGGGCTCTGATCGAATGATTGAAGGCTTTGAAAAGGGGTTGCTGAAGAAGAAAGCTGGCGATGATGTCGTACTCGATCTGGTATTCCCTGAGGATTATCACAACAAAGAACTTGCCGCAAAGCCCGTCAAATTCGAAATAAAGATCAATTCAGTCAATGCGCCGGTATTGCCGGAACTGAATGACGAATTTTTTGCCGTTTTTGGCATTGAGGAGGGTGGTATTGAGGCTTTCCGCAAGGAAGTTGCCGCCAACATGAGCCGAGAACTCAATAATGCCAGCAAAGCCAAGCTCAAGAATCGCGTGATGGATCTTTTGCTGTCTCAAAACGAGGTAGCTCTGCCCTCTGCGCTTGTCAAGAACGAAATCGAGGCATTGCGCCAGCAGGCTCTGCAACAATTTGGAGGAGGCAAGAAAAATGTCGATCCTTCGATGTTGCCTGACGAATTATTTCGAGAGCAGGCCGGGAAGCGAATAGCGTTGGGGCTGATACTTGGCGAAGTCATCAAGAGCAACGGCCTGAAGGCCGATCCAGCGCAGGTCAAGAGTACAATTGAGGACATCGCTTCTACCTATGAATCCCCGGAACAGGTAGTTCGATGGTACTACAGCAATAAGGAACAACTGGCATCTGTAGAGTCGGCGGTTCTTGAAGATCAGGCTTTCGACGCCATATTGGCAGAAGCAAAGGTCACAGAGAAAAAAGTCAGTTATGACGATGTGATCAAACCAGATGCCCCCAAAGCCAGAAAATAACAGGTGTTTATGCAATCTAAGGAAGATTTGGTGATGTCAACGCTGGTCCCCATGGTGGTCGAACAAACCGCAAGAGGAGAGCGATCCTACGACATTTATTCACGACTCCTGAAAGAACGGGTGATCTTCATGGTAGGCCAGGTAGAGGATCACATGGCCAATCTGGTGGTCGCCCAGTTATTGTTTCTTGAGTCGGAAAATCCTGACAAGGACATCCACTTGTATATCAACTCACCAGGTGGATCGGTAACGGCGGGGCTCTCGATTTACGACACGATGCAGTTCATCAAACCTGATGTCAGTACTATGTGTATAGGCCAAGCTGCCAGTATGGGAGCCTTGCTGCTGGCAGGCGGAGCGAAGGGTAAACGATTCGCACTTCCGCACTCTCGCATGATGATCCATCAGCCGAGCGGTGGAGCGCACGGGCAGGCAGCGGATATCGAAATCCAAGCCAATGAAATTATCAAACTCAGACATCAATTGAATAAAATCATGGCCACACACACAGGCAAAGAGCTGGACGAGATTGCCAGGGATACTGAGCGCGATAATTTTATGAGTGCCAACGAAGCTGTGAAGTATGGCTTAGTGGACAAAGTCCTCAGTCATCGCGTCATGTAATGGCAAGGTTTAGACCTGGCGCTGTAAGACAGGCTCTTTCAGCGCTCTTATGTCTTGTTAAAATTCCCCATCCCGGTGTTATCATTCGCCCTACGGCAGATCACTATTCTGCCGATTACATGGGTGTGGGTCGGCGACTGTGAAGTTTTCGCTGCCCTGCATGAAGTGGCTGCGGCCCCCATGCTCTGGTTTCGCAGCGAATTTGAGAGGTAGTTTAATGTCAGATGATCGTTTCAACAAAGGTGACGACAGCGGCAAGCTGCTCTATTGTTCCTTCTGTGGCAAGAGTCAGCATGAGGTTCGCAAGCTAATAGCCGGCCCTTCTGTCTTCGTTTGCGACGAGTGTGTAGATCTCTGCAATGACATTATCAGGGAAGAGATTCAGGAGAAGGATTCTGAGTCTGGCACGAAGAAGTTGCCCATACCTGAAGAGATCAAGAAAACTCTCGACGAGTATGTGATTGGTCAGGAAAACGCCAAGAAGGTTCTCGCCGTTGCCGTTTATAACCACTATAAGCGCCTGAACTATGACGAAACCAGTGGTGGGGTGGAGCTCGGAAAGAGCAACATCCTGATGGTTGGCCCGACAGGCACGGGGAAAACTCTGCTCGCGGAAACTCTGGCTCGGTTGCTGGATGTACCATTTACCATAGCGGATGCTACGACACTGACAGAAGCGGGTTATGTCGGAGAAGACGTCGAAAACATCATCCAAAAACTGCTGCAGAAGTGCGATTACGATGTCGAGAAGGCGCAAATCGGTATTGTATATATTGACGAGATCGACAAGATTTCTCGCAAATCAGATAACCCATCCATTACCCGCGATGTCTCTGGTGAGGGGGTGCAACAGGCCCTGCTTAAACTGATTGAAGGGACCGTTGCTTCAGTCCCACCTCAAGGCGGTCGCAAGCATCCTCAACAGGAATTCCTGCAGGTAGATACGTCAAATATCCTGTTCATCTGCGGAGGTGCCTTTGCTGGATTGGAGAAGATAATTCGCGATCGTTCAGAGAAAGGAGGCATTGGTTTCGGAGCAGAAGTACGCAGTAAAGATCTTGAGCACCGTATGGGTGAAACGCTGAGGGATGTCGAACCAGAGGATCTTGTCAAATACGGACTTATCCCTGAGTTCGTGGGCAGGCTCCCCATGATTGCGACTTTGGATGAGTTGGATCTTGATGCCATGGTTCGGATAATCAAAGAACCACGAAATTCTTTGATCAAGCAGTATCAGAAACTGTTTGAAATGGAAGGAGTAGAGATCCAATTCCGGGATGAGGCACTGAAAGCAGTCGCCCAGAAAGCAAAGGAACGAAAAACAGGAGCGCGAGGATTGCGCTCAATAATGGAGAGCGTTCTGCTGGACACTATGTACAAAATTCCATCCATGGAGAATGTCAGCAAAGTGATTATCGACGCTGCCGTCATCAATGGGGAGTCCGAACCATTGCTGGTTTACGAAAATCGCGAGCAACCATCTTCCAGGACAGCGTCAGAAGAAAATTGAAAGATTGCCGGTAGGACGAGATACCCGAATCCTGCTTTCCTTCGCCTTTTTTTGAGGCAGCCCGGGGAGTAGGATTCGCTGGCTTAGTTTTTCTTTACACGCTTTACCCTCTGTACGATTGAAAAGACAATAGGCCGACCCAAGATCGGAGTCTATGTATATACGAGCAGGGCCCCCTCTCGTACTTTCACCATCAGGACGTAAGATATGAGTCTTTTGCCGGATACAATCGATGCTGGGAAAACTGTTCTACCGCTGCTCCCACTACGAGATGTTGTTGTTTATCCCCAGATTGTGCAGCCACTCTTCGTTGGAAGGCCTAAATCCATCAAGGCTCTTGAAGTGGCAATGAGTGCGGGCAAACAAGTATTGCTTGTCGCCCAGAAAAGCCCCTCAGAGGATGATCCCAGCGAGCAGGACATCTTTGAAATAGGTACAGTTGCAAGCATCCTGCAGCTCATTCGATTGCCTGACGGCACCGTGAAAGTACTTGTAGAAGGCGTAAGCAGGGCGCGCATCAAGTCTGTGGAGCTTGCCACAAACTACTATCAGGCGAACATTCATCTTGTGAGTGGCGACCCCTTGGCTGACAAACAGTCCGAGTCGCTGACTCGTTCATTGCTTTCGCAATTCGATCAATACGTGCAATTAAGCAAGAAAATCCCTCCTGAGGTTCTTACCTCAATTTCCAGTATTGATGAGGCAGGGCGTCTGGTAGATACCATTGCATCGCATATGTCACTGCAACTTCAGGAGAAGCAAAATCTTCTGGAACTAGTTGCTCTACAGCCCAGGATTGAACATCTGATGGCACTCATCGAGTCCGAAATTGATCTTTTTCAAGTAGAGAAGAGGATTCGCGGACGCGTCAAAAAGCAGATGGAGAAGAGCCAGCGAGAGTATTATCTCAATGAGCAGATGAAGGCCATTCAGAAGGAAATGGGGGAATTAGATGACAGTCCCAATGAAGCAGAGGAATTAAAGCAGCGCATTGAAGAAGCGGGAATGCCCGTGGAGGCACGAGACAAGGCTCTTTCGGAGCTTAATAAGTTAAGGATGATGTCACCGATGTCGTCCGAAGCCTCCGTCGTAAGAACCTACATTGACTGGATGGTCAGCCTGCCATGGAAAGCACGCAGCAAAGTCCGTCTGGATCTGGAGAAAGCTGAACAAGTCCTTGAAAACGATCACTATGGGTTGGAAGAGGTAAAGACCAGAATCCTCGAATATCTGGCGGTGCAGAAGCGAGTCAAGAAGTTGAAAGGCCCGATTTTGTGTCTGGTAGGCCCCCCTGGGGTTGGCAAGACGTCGCTTGGTGAATCCATTGCTCGCGCAACAAACCGAAAGTTTGTGCGTATGGCATTGGGTGGGGTGCGCGATGAAGCTGAAATCAGAGGTCATCGAAGAACTTACATCGGGTCTCTACCGGGTAAATTACTGCAAAAACTTGCGAAAGTAGGAGTAAAAAATCCACTGTTTTTACTCGATGAAATAGACAAAATGGGAATGGACAACCGCGGAGATCCGGCATCTGCGTTGCTGGAGGTTCTTGATCCAGAGCAGAACCACAGCTTCAACGATCACTATCTGGAGGTCGACTACGACCTGTCAGAAGTCATGTTCGTTTGCACATCCAATACCATGAATATTCCTGGCCCACTGCTTGACCGTATGGAGATTATTCGCCTGCCGGGCTATACCGAAGATGAGAAAGTCAACATCGCCAATCGGTATCTGGTACCCAAGCAGCAGCAAAACAATGGGCTGCATAAAGGCGAACTCAGTATTGGCGAAGACTCCATCAAGGATCTGATTCGATACTACACCAGAGAAGCCGGCGTGCGAGGCCTGGAGCGAGAGATAGCGAAAATCTGCCGCAAAGTAGTCAAGCAACACTCCTCAGCTGGTCAGACTTCCCCAGTTGTCCTCAAAAGTGAGATGCTGGAAAACTACTCCGGCGTTCGAAAGTATGATTTTGGTCGTGCTGAAGAGAATAATCTCGTTGGTCAGGTTAACGGGCTGGCGTGGACTCAGGTTGGCGGCGAATTGCTGACCATAGAAGCAGTAGCTTTGGAGGGGAAGGGAAAAACCATCAAGACTGGATCATTGGGTGATGTCATGCAGGAATCGATCCAGGCTGCCATTACTGTAGTTCGCAGCCGTGCGGCGGTGTTGGGCCTCAAACCTGGCTTCCATGAAACCATGGATTTGCATATTCATGTTCCAGAGGGGGCAACGCCGAAAGATGGGCCGAGCGCTGGCATAGGAATGTGTACTGCACTTGTGTCCGCATTGACGGGTATTCCTGTGAGAGCGGATGTTGCCATGACCGGTGAGATTACCTTGCGAGGTCAGGTTCTACGTATTGGAGGCCTCAAGGAGAAGCTGCTCGCCGCACATAGAGGCAATATCAAGACGGTTATTATTCCCGCAGACAACGAGAGGGATTTGCGAGAGATTCCCGATAATGTAAAAGTTGATATGAAAATTTGTCCTGTCAAATGGATAGATCAAGTTTTAGAGCTTGCCCTGGAATATCAACCTGTTCCAAATTCAGATGTTGTCGCTTCGAAAACTGTAATTTCCGCAGCTGGTGATGATGCAGATAAAGCCAAGGAGGAAATGCATATAAATACGCACTGAATCACAGTGGAACCCAGTGTTTATGGTTGACACAGCTTTCTTTGGCTTGGTATAAAGTGCCGGTCGTATTGGTTATCAAGCCATCTCTTGAATAAAAAATCAGACAGAATATAAATACTTAGCGCGGGCATTGAAACGCCACTTCGCCCGCTTGATTTCAAGTAATAACTCAACTTAGAAAAATAAGGGGACAACGTGAATAAATCAGAATTAATCGATGCTGTTGCTGCCAGTGCTGACATTCCAAAAGCTGCAGCTGGACGCGTGATAGATGCCATGATTGATGCCATCACTGACTCGCTGAAGAAAAGTGATCCAGTCGTACTCGTTGGTTTCGGTACGTTTACAACTAAAGAGCGCGCAGCACGTCAAGGTCGCAATCCACAAACTGGTGCGACAATTCAGATCAAAGCAGCCAAAGTGCCTACATTCAAAGCTGGCAAGGCTCTTAAAGACGCCGTAAATCTCTAACCATACAGTTAAAATTCGACAGCGGGTCAGGCCGGACAAAGACGGCTTGCGCAAAGATCGGAAGGTTGGTCTGACTGCTTAGAAGTGTTTTTGGGGGCGCATCAATGATGCGCCTTTTTAGTTTAAAGAAGGTGCTATTTATTCACGCTTCGCACCAATTCGATCGTTGTATCAAGTACGGTATTCGACAGGAAATGACATGCTGCAAAAGATAAGAGACAACTCCCAGGGGATGATTGCAAAGGTCATTATTGGCTTCATTATTGC
>JAUSMU010000392.1 GCA_030645995.1 Gammaproteobacteria bacterium
TGACCATAGCTCGATTGCTGTGAATTCATGATGCGCGGGGGCAATGACCAATCACGCCGTACGGCTCGTCACTTCCAGAAGATGGTAGCCGAACTGAGTGCGAACCGGACCCTGAACGGTATTGGGCTCGGCACTGAATACGACCTTGTCGAACTCCTTGACCATCTGGCCCGGGCCGAAACGCCCGAGATCCCCACCCTGATTGCGCGAGGGGCAGGAAGAATATTGTTTGGCGATGGCAGCGAAATCTTCGCCAGCCTCGATACGGGATTTCAGTTCCAGACACTGGGCTTCGGTGTCGACGAGAATGTGTCTGGCGGTGGCTGAGGCCATGTAAAACTCCTTGCAATGATGATGATGCGGATTCTGCGCACTAAGCGCTCCCGGGCATTATGCCCGAGGAATCGCGTGCAGGCACGCTCCCACAGTCAGATCAGTGTTTGATGTCGAGCAAGGGATTTTCGAAACCAGCCGTGTGCTAGCGCCAACAGTTGTCGACGGTGTCTCCGGTCGACGCCTTCAATCCAGTATTGGTAATCGTCAGGGTTGTGCAGCTGTCAACCGCCTGATCACCTTGCGGGGTGGCTGTTGCCACGAAACAGGTGCTGATGGTACCAGTGGCACACGCAGCAACCGCGACGACGTACAAGCCGCTTTCAGAGGTGAGCGTCGCCACAGCGGGACTTGATAGTGGGTCGGCATTCGTGGAGAAAGAATTATTGTCGGAATAGAAGCGCTCCTGATTGGCGGCAACACGCAAAAGCAGGCTTTGCGCCTCCGCCCTGCCACTGGTGCGCACGCTCTGCTGATAGGCCGGCAGAGCGACCGCAGCGAGGATGCCAATGATCGCCACTACAATCATCAACTCGATAAGACTGAAGCCGCGCAACTCGCGAGCCCCCGCCACCGTTCCATTGTCAGCCTTTTTCCGCAGCATTTACGTTCCTCAGTGCTCATCCAACGCTTTGAGCATGTCACTGGGCCCCAGCAAGTCTATGCGCAGCAACAGCCCCTTCTCATCCAGAGTGTAGCGGACAACCATGCCTTGGTCGATACTCACAGGAGACAGACGCCGCTCCCCCAGATAGATCTCCGTCGTACTTTCGGAGAAAGTAAGGACCCGGCCGGAGATCGTAATCGCTCCATTATCCTGATCCAGTTGTTCGATAGTCCCTGTTTGTCCGCCCTGTGCCAGGACAACAGTCGCCAGCGAAAGAAGCAAGACAGCCACCAGGCCAGACCAGAAAGTTCGCATCGTTCAGCACCTTGTCAACATTTGAAATTTCATGCACCGCCTTCCTGACAACGCCAACATTCAGTCCAATTGCCGCCAGGACTGACGGCCTGTTGCCGCAGATCCGATATTCAGCTCCAGCACATCGACATCGCCGCTGCTGCCGCTGCCAAAAGCTGCATCCCGATCAGTGTCAGAGAGAATACTCAGCGTCGGGACAATGCCCACGTCTGACATACGACCAGAAGCGTTCGTGTCTATCTCGTCAAAAACCCCATCGCCATTGAGGTCAAAGGCGGGAAAATTCAGCGCACCGCCATCCTGGTAGTTCACCTGCATCACGAAACTGCTGCCGCCGAAATCACAAGGCTGTTGTGACGGAATCAGGGTTGTGAAAATTACCCGGCCATCACGAACCACGGCATTGCTGACCTGGCGTTCACCGAAGTTATTAGCGTTCGCTGCGCCCTCCACCAGCGTAGGCTGCAGATTGATCTTCCAGCCCATATCACCCGCATAATTGACATCATTGTCTGACATATCCCGCAGCCAGTAGGAGGTATCGTCAACCCCGTCCTCATCTGTATCGAAAGCCTGCTGATACTGGTCATTGATGGTCTGGGTTACCAGATCTGTGCTGTCAAAAGCAGTCAGCGAACTCTCATTCTTGTCCCATATTCCGTAGAACGCCTGAGTTGGCTGAGAGAATGGGTCATTGTCGTCCACTTCGAGATATTGCCCGGTCCCAAAATAAACCATGAACCCATCCAGACCATCGGGATGGAAAGTCACCTGCGGCTGGGTGGTAATTGGTTGTGAAGCGGATGTGGTGAACAGTGGCTCAGGATTGACTCCTGAGGAGTAGTCACTGGCCCACTGCACCGGATCGGCATCAGTCACGTCGAACTTCCACATATTGCCCAGCAAATCACCCGCATAAATATAATCAGCAACATAGTCGCCGTCGTAATCAATCACCGCCGGGGTCGCGAGCCCGTTGGGGGTCGCTGCGGAGCCGGTATTGGTGTCCAGCTTGCTGATCAGGGCCCCTGTTTCCAGGTCCACGATGAAGAGCACGGCGCGACCGGTCGCACTCGCCGCGCCATCGGCGGCCGAGTTGTTATAGCCGTTGCCGAAAACGGCGGCCCAACGCCCGTTCGCCATTTTAGTGATCTGTGGCTTGCCATAGGTAAAGCCCAGATCGGCGTCGTCGCTGTCATCAAACTCCCACAACACAAGGCTCGCCGCATTGACCTCATCAAAGTTGGCTGGATCGGTGACATCAAGCGCAAAGATGGCCTGCCCACCACCGCCCAGCCCACCCACCAGCACGGAGCGCCAGAGACCATCGTCCAGACTTGCCGGATCATCCATGGTCGCGAGGTAGGCATCCACAATATTCGGACCGGAATCGACAAAATAGCGGTGGCTATATGCAGGCTGCGCCAGCGACGCGAGATTGCTGTAGACCTCGGAGGGGACATAGGCGATTCGCTCGACTCCGTCTGCCTCCGCAAAACCATGCAGCATGCCGTCGTTCGCGCCGACATACACCATTGGCTCGCGGGTATCGTAGGCCGCTTTGAAGGCAGCATAGGATTTCGTCGCGATGCTCTCCGGGTAGCGATAAACCGGCGCGCCCACATAGCGGGGGTCGGAGTTGACGACATCGCCCAACACACTGTTGCGGGTTCGAAATTCGTAGCCAACTCCCTCGTTAGTGCGCTGCCCGCGCAGATAATCGGTAATTGCAGCCCCATAGGCCTGATTCGCAGTGACCTCTGCAGGCACTGCAGTCCCGGCAGAGTAGGGTGCATTGGTCAGTAGATTGTCTATCTGCGGAGTTGAGAGTTCCGTCAATGCAGCCGCCGCCGTGTAGTCCGTCGGCCAGCGAAAGGCCACACCCTGCCCCTCAGGAGTACCACCGAGAATTACATCGGCCAGGGGATTGTAGGAAATAATTTCCCGCCCGCTGTCATAGTTCTGTGCATCCAGTACATCGCTGGCATTCCAGGCGGGCACAGGGTTGACGCTGCCATCCTCGTTGATGGCAAACGCCAGAAGCTGACCACTCCAATCTGCACTATCGAAGCGCGCCTGGAAGAGAAAACTGTCCGCACTCAAGGTTCCGGAGTTGGTCGCCACAGAAGCAGAAGAACCCACCCTGTCGGCAATATTGGCGAGAGCTTCCTGAATGGAATCCACAACTTCCTGCGGCGTCTGAGCGGCAACGAAAACGCCACTGCTGTTGAACGCCGAGTGCCAGAGATCGTCGATCTTGGCAAGGTCGGAAATTGACGTATTGGAGTTGAACACACTGTTACCCCAATTGCTGTTTACATTCAGCGCTGGATTGGGCCAGCCGTCGTTGTCCGTGTCTACCAGCACGCCAGTCACACCGAAGGCCACTGTAAAAGTCACCATGTGCTGCCTGTTATTTCCATCGAGGAGACTGGTGGGCACTTGGTCTGGATAAGGGTTTAAATCGCGATTGTAATAATAGCGCGCCACATCCGCGAGAGTACGGCTGTATGAATCCCCGTCGGCATTGCCGATTGCGGTGGCGGGGTTCGCTCCGCTCCAGTAGCCATCGGTAAAAAGTACAGTGAAGTTCTGTTGACATGCCGAAACAATTGGATCAGTCCGGCCCAACACATTGTCGTAATAGCGTCCGGCGAGCTCAAGTCCTGTTCTAAGTGGAGTGCCTTGTGGTGGCCATTGGAATGCATAGAGGTCATCCAGCAGATTGGAGTTATGCGTGGCATAAATATCAGTGGCAGCTGGGGGGACCTCTACAAACAGCGTGGCGGACTCGTTGATGACGCTCAGCCCGAAGCGAAAGCCCGGCGACGCAGTGATCACAGCCGCAATGGCCCCTTTTGCTACAAAAGAGCGACGACGTGAATATTGATACCAATTGGCAATATTCTGCTTGGTTTCAGCGAGAGTCCGGCCATATTCGTCCACGTCTGCGGCGGCGATGGTGGTCGATGAGCTTGTAGTGCCGAAGCAACTGGCATAGGGGGTTGCCGCCTGCGCATGAGCCAGTGTGCAGTTAATACCCAAGGCGTCCATGCCAGCGGCCGAGGTCGTCGTCAGCAGACGGCGAGTAGTGCTGGCTGCCCCCACTGTGTAGGTAATATGGGAATCGAACAGATCCACGACACCATTGGCAGTGTCCGTTGAGCTTGTTGGTCCCGTCGGCCGCACTCCGGTATACCCATGATCATCAATGAACACTTCGTAGACGAAGTTGGTCAAATCCGTTGTAACGGCGTATCCCGCAGAGCCTACCTGCGGATTGCTGCGCGCGGCAGTGAAGGTCGCATCGGGCATGCCAGGCCAGGGCTGATAGGTTTGCGCAGGATCATAGTAAATGAGATTGAAATCTGACGAACGTACACGCCAATCGCGTTGCAGTGCCTGTGTATGGCTCAAGGCCACTGGAAAGATGCAGGCACTGTAGGCATTGTCACTGTTGCTGTAAATATAGCCATACGCCTTCCTGCTTGTACTGCCGCAAGTTCCGGTAGTGGAAACGATGTTCCACATCCCGTCCGTCACAGTGGCCACCCCGGCGTTCTGCCAGTAGTTCGTGTAGTACTGATGCGATCTGGTCAATATCTCCCAGTCCATCGAACCGGAGTCGTCGAGCATGAAAAAGACGTTGGGATCAACACTCACTCCCAGAAACAATGGACTATTCGAAAGTGTCAGGGGTGCTGACTGTGCCCCGATCCAGGCTGACAGTCCGACCACCGTCAGGAACCAGCAACTGACAACTCTAATCACTTCTCTAATATCCATATTCACCTCGGCACAACGTCAAATCACGGGCGTTCTCATTGTTACTCATAGGCTTTCACATAGGTTGACTGCAACCTCACCACGGCAGAGTCGCTCGTCCCTACGCCACGCGCAGTTATTCTGTGAAAAACCCGCACGCGGTTCTGAACACCAGTCCCAATCGCAAGCGACTGTCCTGCATTGATATCCGCCAACTCCTCCACGATATAGCGAGGCGCCAAAGCAAGCCCGTCGACCCCATCTACCACTTCCGCATTGCTACCCCACCAATCACTTGCCTCCCGCGCCGCATCCTCCCACCAATGCAACGCATCGCCCCCATCTGGATCCATTGCATCCAGATCCCAGACCGTGGTGCTCCCATCGGTACTCGTGGCCGGCCAGAGAGTCTGAGCAATCAACCAACTTTCTGCTGACTGCAATGACGACTCTGCCGCTTGGAACGCGGCGTTGTGATCCTGCATGTTCCCAGCCATTCTTTCTTCCAGAACCGTCGACTCCATACTGGCAACTCCCATCGTTGTGAGGACCAGGAGGAAGACCAGACAGAAGATGAGGATTGCGCCCCGTTGCGCGCCTCGTCCCGGCAAATTCGACTGTGAGTGCATTCTATGCAGGATAGCGTGTCTGCCAATCATAGGACTAACTCCCGACAGCGCGATTGCGCAACGTGATGGTCGTGGTAAACACGCGGCGCAGGCGAGTGTCCTCCGGAAGTGCCCCGTTACCGGCTTCGCCATCATATGTCACGCCATTGAATGTGTAGGCCTGGGGAGCGGGCAGCATGTTGTCCTCAATCGACTGTACCAGCAGGCTTACCCGCACACTGACCACGCGACTCCAATCAGTCACCTGATTCGCGACCACATACGAATCTACGGATTTTTTATTGTCGTTGTCAGCATTCATGCCGAACTGTATCTGCATACTCTCGATACCTTCGACCAGCTCTTCGGCGGTTCCAGCTATGGCAGTTGCGCTTAGCTCTCGCCGAAACAATGCCGGTGGATTGGTGGCGACATCCCCTCGCTTGCCAATATAGAACACCGTACCCTGCAACTTCGCCAGCTCGCCCCCCACCTCTGTTGCTACACGCACAGTCGTGTCATTGCCTGGAACGCATCCCGATGACAGCACGGCGTTGATGCTGACCCCACCGCCAACGTCCTCCACCTCACAGGCTTGTACCCACTCGGCACGTTCGCAGTCACTCAGGAGCAGAATGTCGCCAGCCACAATGTCGAGTACTCCCGAGTTGACAACGGTCGTCGCTCCCGGGGTGATGGTGTTGATGGTAGCTCCTATACCGGCAGCGCTCCACGCACGCACAATGTCGGAACCGGGCATGGCATTGGTGACATCCAGAACATTCCCACCTGACGTCACCCAACCTGCTGCTGTGCTCGTCACCGCGACATCTTCGGTGCTGCTGTAGGCGACCCCAGGCGCCGTACCCGAAGCCTCCCACCCCTGCAGTCCGACAGTTGGTTGAAATGACGCAGGGGGACTAGCCAGAGTGCTGTTGATATCAGCGGCTTCAAGGCTTGCCAGACAGCCCAGATACCCAGCCATTCGCAATTCATTTGCCAGAAAACTGGTGGCAAAGCGTCCGTTTTCCTGCATCTGTGCTCTGGCTTCCTGATCCCGCGCAATCTGGCTGTTGCCGACATATACCTGAGTCACACCGGCCGCCAGGGTTAGCCCGAGCACCATGGATATCAGCAGCTCGATGATCGTCAGCCCCTGCATAGCGGTACGAGGCGCCAAAAATTTTGTTACTCGCAGTCTGGAGTTTTTCATCATCGCTCGTTCATTCGCGGTCGTCTTCACGGGAGCCTTCACGGTTGAAAACTCATGGTGAAACGCTTTTCTGCCGTTCCGTCCCGGTCCTCGTCCCACCAGATCTTCACAGCAGAAACGATGCCGGCACCGTCGCAGGACATCGCTGCGGCCGTGCCATCCTCCGGCGTGGCATCAACGCACACAGTTCCTACTCCCAAGGGCAGGTTATCTGCCAGCGCCGTTTTCCATTCAGCAACATCGTTGCCTGCCAATTGCGCCGAAGTACACCCTGTCAGAGAATTGCACGCTGCGTTCGCCAACCCATCATTGTTGTTATAACTCCCCGCTTCAACACCCTGCAGATTGGCCCTGACGCGTTCGACGATGTCATTCCCGAGGATCGCCGCCTGCGTCCGAAAGTATGCGACCTGGGTATTACGCAGGCTCTCCGTCTGCAAACCCGCCATCCCCAGCAGACCGATTGCCATTATGAGCAGCGATATCAACACTTCTATCAGCGTCACACCCAGTTGCTGCCGGGAAAGTCGCGGAGTACTCCTACCGAATCGCTTCAGGCTGAACTGGCTCATGAACAATCCAACCCCTCTTGAATGCGCCGCGCGCGACCCGTGACCGAGAGTTCCACCGACTGCGCATTGGCGGAGTTGGCATCCTCAGGGCACAGCAGGAAGGTATTCGTGGTCGCATTCAAACCAAACCCCTGGGCGTCGAACTGCTGCATGGCTGCAGTGAACGTCAGTACGTTACTGCCAGATCCCTGATAAACCCGCAACACAGGATCAGCGGCGTCTACCGATCCCGCACCTCCATCGGCATCCGCGTTCTCGTCCACGAACACGATCCAGCCGTCACTCCAGGATGCTGTGTCGCAGTCTGTGCCGCTGCTGCTTCCGCAAACAGTGACGACAGCACCCCGCTTGACGGCTTCACTGCGGGCATAATTCAAGCTCGCCACGAGCGTCTTGGCGGCACTGTTGGCGCTGATGCTGTTGATCGTCTCCTGCAGGCTCGGCAATCCAACTGCCATCAATATTCCCACTACACCGATCACGATCATCAGCTCAATAACTGTAAATCCGCTTGAATGCTTGACGCTCATGTCTCTTTTTTTCACGCTGAAATTGGCGCTCGAAACAATCATGGACACATTTGTCTGAGCTATCGGTATGTCTGTCCAGCAATAGCAAACGTTGCTGAGGAATGCTCACAATAAACGCTCGGCAGCGTCAAGTATGTGATCTGTTTGGCAGCCTGTTCAAATTACGACCGAACGCATTACCCCGCCAGCGGCCACCACGATCAAGTGCTGGTTGCTTCTGAATGGCGCCAGGCGCTCCAGACTCCTTGCATGATGCCCAAGAAAGCATCCTTTATCTATAAATTTCAACATATTAAACTGCCTGTGAGACATAAACCGTGATGCGCCCTTTATCGATTGCCAGGAATTCAAAACAGCTCCTGTTGAACAGCCTCAAGGCCTTCTACCAATACTCGAGTGAGTTACACCGGCAATTGACCTCAGTCTTCCAGTAGGGGAATGGCCAGCGTGATGGCCACGCCCTCTCCCTCGCGCAGATTCTCGGCACGAATCTGGCCATGGTGGAATTCGGTGACGAGGCGCGCAATGTGCAGACCAATGCCGAGATGCGGCTCCCTCTGCTTCTCCTGCGGACGCACGGAGATCATCGAATCAAACAAACGCCCCTTCATTGCCTCCGGCAACAGCGGGCCGTAGTTGGAGACGCGCACCACGCCCTGATCCTTGATGGCACGACAGAAGATCGAAATCGGCTTGCCGGGGAAGGAGAACTCCACCGCGTTCGCAATCAGCTTGTCCATCAATTGTGCAATGTATTCGGGCACGCCTTCGATCATCACCGGCCCTTCGATGTCAGAGACCAGCTTGAAGTCCGGATACGCCAGGCGATAGCCCTCTACGCAACCGGAGATGACTCTGGCCAGATCTATTGGCTCCTTCTCGGAGCTCTGCAGCATCTGCTCCAGACGTGTCGCCTCACTCATGTTGGTGAGAATGAGATTGAGACGGCTGATGCCTTCCTCCGCACGCTGGATATAGACCTCCGACTCTTTGTTCTGCGACACCATGCCAAGGTTTTCCAGCGACGAGCGCACCACAGTCACTGGCGTTCGCAATTCGTGGGAGAGTCGTGACGACATGTTCTCCAGATAACTCGTGTACTGTGTCAGCCGTTCTACAATATTGGAAAAACTGCGCGAGAGGTCGCCGATTTCGTCTGAGCTGCTGCTGGCATGAATGGAATTCTGCAGTCGACCATTGTCATCGATGATGTTCTCGGCCTGATTGCGCAGTTCGCGAATGCGAGAAGAAATGCGCGACGCGAACGCGAACAACCCGACACTGATCACTAGCATCACGCCGAGAATGGTGTTGAAGAGTGTTTCCAGTGCCTGATTGCGGAAGGTGCGGATGCCATTCATGTTCTGATCGACGATCACCGCACCGAGCACGGCACCGTCGCCCAGAATCGGATAGGCGGCTTCCAGAATT